>JANOGL010000292.1:0-1927 GCA_031405985.1 Acidobacteriota bacterium
GTTGATTTTGTTTTCTGTGCCAGTTCCTCCAGGGCATCCAGGTTGATAGCCTTGAAGTAAACCTTGTTGTTATTCTTGAAGCCGAACTTCGGAATGCGTCGTTGCAACGGCATCTGTCCGCCTTCAAAACCAAATTTCTTATGATAGCCCGAACGAGACTGGGCACCTTTATGACCACGCCCTGCGGTGCTCCCACCGGAACCCTGTCCTCTTCCGAGGCGCTTGTTCGCCTTTGTGGAACCTGCTGCAGGCTTGAGTGTATGCAATTTCATCTTACAGTTCTTTTACGCTAACCAAGTGACCTACTTTCTTTACCATACCCTGGATCTGCGGTGTGTATTCTACCTCCACCGATTGATCGCGCCTTCCCAAGCCGAGGGATTGAATCGTCCTCAATTGGGTTTCCGGGCGCTTTATCGTGCTGCGGACCTGCGTGATTCTCACTTTCGCCATGATCTTATCCGTTAAAAACTTTTGACAATTCTACTCCGCGATTGCGGGCAATCGTACGTGCATCGCGCATTGAAGTCAACGCCTTGAAGGTTGCTTTTACCACGTTGTGCGGGTTGGAGCTTCCTTTTGACTTTGCCAATACGTTATGGACTCCGGCACTCTCCAATACGGCGCGCATGGCACCACCCGCGATAACACCGGTACCCGGCGATGCTGGCTTAAGCAGCACCAATCCACCGCCAAATTTTCCGATAGAGTCATGTGGGACCGTGCCTTTGATGATAGGTACTTTTACCAAATGTTTTTTGGCATCGTCAATGCCTTTCGTAATCGCGTCCGTCACTTCGTTTGCCTTTCCCAGGCCATAACCCACTACGCCATTTCCATCGCCTACCACCACAATGGCCGCAAAGCTGAACCTCCGTCCACCCTTCACTACCTTGGCCACGCGCTGAATAGCGACGACCTTCTCTTTAAGGTCTATCTCACTGGCTTTGACTGTACTGACGTTGCTTTGTGTCATGTGCTTAGAATTTTAAACCACCCTCTCTGGCACCTTCCGCCAAAGCCTTTACGTTTCCGTGATACAGGTATCCGTTACGATCGAAAACAATTTCTTTAACTCCGGAAGCCAGCGCTTTCTCCGCTACCTTCTTGCCGACCGATTTTGAAGTTTCCAGGTTGAGTTTCGTCTTCTTGTCAAGTTCGGCAGACGAGGCAGCGGCTACCGTGTGACCTTTTGAGTCATCAATGATCTGCGCATAGATGGCCTTATTGCTGCGAAAGACCGAGAGTCTGGGGCGCAGTGTGGTGCCCTCCATACTCTTGCGAATACCTTTCTTGATCCTCTCTCTGCGTGTAGTCTTAGTTTTTATTGACATAACCTCTATTATTTAGCAGCAGCCTTGCCAGCCTTTCTGCGCACATACTCACCGACATACCGAATACCTTTGCCTTTGTAAGGCTCTACTTTACGAAGTGACTTTATTTTTGCCGCCACTTGCCCAAGCAATTGCTTGTCAATTCCTTCCAGAAAAATCATCGGGTTAGCGCCCTTCTCCTGGGTAGCCAGGAGTTTCAATTCCGCAGGAACGGCCAGGAAAACGCTGTGCGAATAGCCCAGGCTAAGTTCCAGCACGTTATTCTGAGCGGATGCCTTAAACCCTACGCCGATAAGCTCCAATTGTTCTTTGTACCCTTTGCTCACACCCGTAACCATATTGGCTACCAATGCGCGGTACAGGCCATGCAACGCACGGTCAGGCTTCTCATCCGATGGGCGGGAAATAGAAATGTTCCCGTTTTCAACTTTGACTTTAAAGTCGCCCTTGAAGACCTGGTGCAACTCTCCTTTAGGTCCTTTCACCGACACTTTCTTGTTCCCTTCCGAGAACGTGCAGGTGACTCCGGCTGGAATCGCTATGGGTAGTTTACCTATGCGTGACATCTTCTTTACTCTATTAATACACGTAAC
>JANOGL010000329.1:0-1709 GCA_031405985.1 Acidobacteriota bacterium
GGATGAACGCGGCGTAGGTGAGCCAGGCGACGAGAGCGCCGGTCTCTTTTGAGTCGAAGCCCCACGGCCGTCCCCACGATTCGTTCGCCCAGATCGCGCCGGTGATCAGCAGAATTGCGAGACCGGCAAAGGCGAGACACGCCGTTTTATACATCAGGCTGTCGAGCGATTCGAGGCTGGGAAGGCGTTCGCGTAAACTCTCGGTGCGGAAACTGAAGAAGATGACAAAGAGCGTCGCGACAAGCGCCGTAATTATCGCTGCGACTTCGACCGGGTTTGTTTGCAAGCTGAGGAACATCTTGTCGCCGCTCGACTGAACATACGCGCGTCCCATTTGTTCGTATTGCGTCGGCGTCATCTGCGCGAGTTCCTGCGCCGTCATTTGCTGATTTTCAGCCATCGCCATTCCGGCGACGATGTATTGTGATTGATCCTGCGCGAGCTGTGCTTTGAGACGCGACGGAACGCTTTCATTCGATTTAATACCGGCGACGAGAATCGCGAGCGAAACAATTTGAGCGACAAGCGCGAGTTTTAGCGCATAGTGGCCGATGGTTTTTGCCTTCTCGTTGTTTTGATAGAGGTAAATTAGAAAACAAACAATCACGCCCGCGAGGATCAGACCGCTAATTGCAAGCGCCGCTCCGGCGTAGGGAATTTCGAGTCGAAACGGCGCCGAGAACGGCTTTTTGCCTACTTCGTTCGGCACAAAAAGACCGGCGCGATAAATGAATTCGGTGAAGACGGAGAATTTGCTGATCGTCGCAAGAACGGCGATTCCGAAGATGCTCGACCAGATCGCCATCGCCTCGACCTTTACGCCGTCCTTTAGCAAATACATCACCGCAACACCGAAACAGACAAGGGCGACGCCGTAGCTCAAACTCGCGTCGCCGACGTGGATCGGCCGCCAATACGAATCGAGCACCGGCGGCAGATCGATAAATTCGTTGCCGATAAATCTTGCAAGCGTGAGTATCAACGCCGCGAGCGGCAACGTGAATGCGGCGAGTATGCGGAAACTTTTTCTTTGCGCAAACAGCAGCGTCGCGATTCCGGCTCCAAATGCAATCGCCAAACTGAGGTCCTATAAATTCGCAAACGGGACGTAACGAAACACCCACGGCTCGGCCATATTGCCGCTCGCACGCATCACCGCAATCTCGTGATCGTAGGCCGAGACCCAACGCACTAGCCAGCTCGAAAAATTAAAGAAAACGCCGAGCACCGCGCCGAAGTAGCCGATCTTCTCGGCCATCGCCGACGGAGCGTAGAGATTAGTTAGCAGAAAGACCGCCGCGAGAATGTAACACCCGAGCGCCAACATCATCAGAGCCCCGTCATTGATAAAGGCATCTCCGACCTGCAAGCGCAGAGCGAGCATTCCGAGCGAGCCCACGATGACGAGGGCGACGGGCACATACGATTTCCACGTTGTGCGATTTTCTAATCTGTCGAGTTCTTCCATTTTTAATTACCTCTGAATCGCTTCGACGATTCGTTTGAACTTGTCTTGAAAACCTAGATGATTGCGGTTTGCATCGCCCGCGAGAACGATCTCTGTCGTGCCGTCCTCTTTTTTGTTAATCTGAGCCCAAACGCGTTTGTGAGAGAAAAAGAACACAAACATCAACGCGCCGCACAAACCAAAGCCGCCGATATACCACGCGATAAATGACGCGCTGAACGGGTCGTATTTGATCGACAGA
>JANOGL010000343.1:0-8632 GCA_031405985.1 Acidobacteriota bacterium
ATTACGGCACAACGGACAACAATGGAAACGTAAAATCTCAGACGATTACAGTTCCTACAGTTGGCAGCAATCAAGGTTTTGTCGCAACGCAGAATTACACTTATGATTCACTAAATCGTCTAAAATCAGCCATTGAAAACATAACAGGCCAAACGCCGCCTAGCTGGAAGCAGACTTACACTTTTGACCGCTACGGTAATCGCAGGTTCGACGAAGCGAATACGATTCCGCCGGGATGCGCCGAAGCAGTTTGCAATCCGCAAATCAACCCCGCCACAAACAAACTTATCGGCTATCAGTTCGACAGCGCTGGCAATACAAAGGTCGATGCAAATGGTCAGACATTTACTTATGACTCTGAAAATAAACAAGTAAAAGTACAAAACGGCACTCAAACAGTCGGCGAATATATTTACGACGGCGACGGAAGGCGTGTGAAAAAAGTCGTCCCAAACGGCGAGACAACAATTTTTGTTTACGACGCCGGTGGAAAAACTGTCGCTGAGTATTCGACAGTCGTCGCCTCTTCACAAGATGCAAAAGTCAGCTATCTAACAAACGATCACTTGGGTTCACCGCGGATCACAACGGATTCAGTTGGACAGGTAATTTCACGTCGCGATTTTAGGCCTTACGGTGAAGACATCACGCGAGCAAATTACGGAAGTGATGCAGTTCGTCAAAAATTTACGGGCTACGAAAGGGACGGAGAAACTAATCTTGATTTTGCCCAAGCAAGATATCAAAATTTTAATCTTGGCAGATTCACGAGCCCGGATGACTTTTTCAACGACACTGAATTAACCGCTCCTGCAAGTTGGAATCTTTACGTTTACGTGAGAAACAATCCTTTGAAATATGTAGACCCAGATGGCGAACAAATACTCATAAAATATGTAGATGACGATGGGAATGCACAAACTGTACAATATTTGAATGGAAAGTTATATACAGGAACATTCAATAAGCAAGGACAGTTTGTGCGTGGTGACGAGTACACTGGAACAAATCAATACGCATTAGACGCTATGAATTATCTTAACGAGTTGCGAACCGATAAAGAAAGCGATTTAGGAGCGAGAATTTCAACACTTGAAAAAAGCAAGCAAGTCCATACGATCATGCAGGACCCGGATAATCCTGATCGAGATGAAGCTGTGCCATTATCAAGAGAAGCTGCAAAAAAAGGGCTACCTACTGGCTCCACAATCTATTGGTCTGGTAAGGAGAGTACTGTGACGCCCTGGGATTCGGCGCCTGGATTTAGTGTGCCCGCATATGCAAGTTTGACACATGAATTATTAGCGCACGGCTATGATCTTGATCAAGGCTTGGAAAGACTTAATAATGTCTACTTGCCGGTCGAAAGTAATTCAGGATACCCAGAGTTTATTCTTGTAGGTGACAGAGAATTGAATGCAGTCGCTGTAGAAAATGATGCCCGTGCTTTCGGTAGTGCCGAACCGCGTAGGTGGTACGGCAAATACAAGCTACCGGAACTTAAACCCGTGCTCAAGCCTAGTCCCCGTAGGCCTCGCCGCAAGTAAGTCAATGAACGAAGAACGGAGATGAAAATTATGATTATCATAAAATCGTACACTTGGTTTGTTCTTGTCCTGTCGATTGCGTCTTTGACCAGTATCCCAACCGCAATTTCGGCGCAGGAACCAGCTTTTCTAGATCAGGTACTGAATGATCGGGACTGTAGAAATTGCTACTTTATTTCCTTGGAGGTCTCATCGATTGCTTATTGCGGAAAGGTCGTGGTTGAGAACGATGATTTGTTCTCCTTTCTCAGTACAGTCAATGGACTAGATTTTCAAGGATACAACAACTACATGAAAGATCTTTTGAGAGGCGGTAAACCATTAATTCTCGACGGTGCTGTTATTGGACAGGAAGGTCTTTCCCTTAATATCGAGGGGATGGGTAGTAATCAATTCAGAATACCGAAGACTAACGATGATCTTGAAAGAATACTCGCAAAGGGATGTATTGAAACGCTTAGGCAATACTTTCTCGATGGGGAAATTGATTCCAAAGAAAAGGGGAGTTCGCGAGGCTGTCGGGGTTTTCTTCTCAATCAAAAGAAAGGCAAGCTGATGATTAAAAAAGCACTTCCGACAGAAGTGGAAGCTGCGCTGATTGCTCATTTGTTTGATTGGCAAATACCAGTACGAATGGATGACATATCCGGGCGACTTGTGATTGGTAAATGAACTTTTCGATAACACCTGCGACAGTCTTAACGGACGGGACGGCTACATAACGGGCTCTTTCGGGGGCGTTGATCGAGGAAACGTACCCGTCAGGCCGTGTTGTAAAAAACACCTTGTCCAATGACGGCGATTTGCAACAAGTCCAAAGCCGTCGTGCGAATGACACGTTCCGAAATTACGCAAACGGATTTACATACACAGCCGCCGGTGCGGTATCGGCATTGCACCTCGGTAACGGTAAATGGGAATCGACACAATTCAATTCAAGATTGCAACCAACACAAATCGGACTCGGCGGTTCTGCAACGAACACAAGTTTACTCAAACTCAACTACGATTACGGCACAACGCAGAACAACGGGAATGTTCTAGGTCAGACAATCACGGTCAATAGAGCAGGTCAATCGCCTCTCGTTTTCAATCAAACCTACACTTACGACGAACTAAATCGCTTAAAGATCGCTGAAGAAAAAACTGGAACAACGACAAATTGGAAGCAGACATTTACGTTTGACAGATATGGGAACCGCAACTTCAATCAGTCGCAAACCACGTCGCCGACTTTTGCAAACCCAAACGTGACAAATCCGACGATTGATACCGCAAATAACCGCTTCACGACAGGCCAAGGCTGGACTTATGATCTAGCGGGCAACGTCATTACCGACGCCGAAGGCCGGAGTTTCAACTACGATTCAGAAAACAAACAAATCGAAGCTAAGAACTCAAGCAGCACTGCGCTCGGAACCTATTATTTCGATGGTGATGGAAAGCGTGTAAAGAAGGTCGTTCCAAACGGTGAGACAACGGTGTTTGTCTATGATGCGGGCGGAAAACTCGTCGCAGAGTATTCAACAATCGTTCAACCATCCAGCAATGCAAAGATTCAATACCTTACAAACGACAACCTCGGCACGCCACGAATAAATACGGACGCAACGGGCAACATCGTCTCCCGCTCCGACTACATGCCCTACGGTGAAGAAATTATTGCTCTCGGCGGTCGTTCAAGCACAGACAAATACGTCACTGACGATGTGCGACAAGGATTCACCGGCTATGAAAATGATATAGAAACTGGACTGGATTTTGCTCAGGCCAGAATGTATGCGAATCGCCTGGGAAGATTTCATTCTTCTGATCCATTACTTAACACTGGCAATCCAGCAAAACCGAAATCATGGAATCGTTATGTATATGTTTCGAACAATCCATTGAGATTCATTGATCCAACAGGACTTTTTGAGTGGGATACCACCCTTCAGGATAATGAAAAACTTGATAAAAAGGAGCGTGAGCGACGAAAGAAATTAAGAGATTCATTCACCAAAGCCAGAACTGATGCTCGCGCGGTTGCTGACAAAGCTTTGAAAGATGGAAAAATCACGCAGAGTAAGTATGATAAAATCGTTAAAGCGCTGGATTCGTACGGGAATGAAAACGAAAAAAATGGTGTCACTGTCGGCATCGGAACAAAGGACGGGAATGCAGGTAGCACTCTACCGACTTTTGCAATTAATGAAAAATGGAATGGTGTTACTCCATCAGCTGAAGTGAAATTCGACGAAAAATTTCTTCTTGGAGGTCAGGCGAGTGTCGGTGTAGTTCATGAGGGTTCCCATGTTGTTGACGCATTCGCTTTTGCTGATTACTACAATAGTAACAAAGGGTATGAGCTGAATGATCCACGCAATCCCACTCAATACCAAACCGAAGTCAACGCGTTTAACGTTCAGTCATATTATTTTGAGGCGATGGGAAAAAGTGATAAAGACTGGGGAGTGTATCAAACAGGATGGTCTAAGGTGGATGAAAAACAACGAGAATCGAACCGTCAAGATGCAATCGATAAAGTAGTTAAAGAAAAATATAAACTTTGGCGCGGTGGTTATGACGAAGGCTGGCACATGAGTTCAAGAACGTGTAGACCATGCAATTAAATGGAGTAACAAGATGTTTAGAAATATCCTTTTTATCGGTCTCATATTCATTTTTTCTGTAACCGACATACAGGCTTGTCTTTGTAAAAGTGGTTCTCCAAAGCAAATTATTGTAAGTTTGCGAAAATCAGCAGATTTCATATTCTCTGGGCGCACTACCGCTGTGCAAGTAAGCAGAACAGGTAATTACGCTTCTATTCAAGTTAAGAGACAATGGAAGGGGAAACTTGCGCTCGAAGATGTCAAGGTGTATTCAAATGGCGGATGTTTCATTTCGTTTGTGAACGAAAGAGAGTATCTAATTTATGCAAAAATCGACGAAAAAGGTAAATTGACAACCAATATTTGTATGAGATCAGGTCTTTTGGAAAGATCTGAATTGGATCTTCAAGTTTTAGGAGAACCTATTTACGAACAGAAAGTGGAGCTTAATTTGACAACATCGGTTCCACCACAAGTATGTCAAGAACACGATTCTCTCATCACTAACAAATTTCAATTGGGTTCTGTCGACTGGTTTTAATGCTTGACGGCGTTGATCGAGCAGACTTATCCGAGCGGTCGCGTTGTAAAGAATGTTCTCGAAAATGACGGTGATCTTTCAATGGTGCAGAGTAAAAAGAATGCCGCTTCGGGTTTCTTCAACTATGCAAAGCATTTTACCTACGCAGCATCTGGCGCGGTTACGAGTATGCAACTAGGCAACGGACGCTGGGAATCGACGCAGTTCAATTCTAGGTTGCAACCAACGCAGATCGCTCTCGGTGCCTCGGTCGGAAACTCGAGTCTTCTCAAACTCGATTACACCTATAACACGCCAAATGTTGCAGACAACAACGGAAACGTTTTGAGCCAAACTATAACAGTCAACCGAAGCAACCAAAGCCCGTTGGTGTTCAACCAAACCTACGTGTATGATTCGCTAAACAGATTGAAGTCCGCAGAGGAAGTTACGGGAACTACTTCAAACTGGAAGCAGACTTACACGTTCGACAGATACGGCAATCGACGTTTTGACCAAGCCAATACGACCTTCCCCGCATCGTTCTCGAACCCGAACGTCATGAACCCAACAATCGACCCGGCAAATAACCGTTTCACAACCGGACAAAATTGGAGCTACGACGCCGCGGGAAATATCACCGTCGATCCTGACGGCAGGACGTTTACGTACGATGGCGAGAATAAGCAAGTTGAAGTTAAAAACTCAAGCAGTGCCTCACTTGGAACATATTATTTCGACGGTGACGGCAAACGCGTAAAGAAGGTCGTACCCTCAACCGGTGAAACTACCGTGTTCGTTTACGACGCGGCCGGCAAACTTGTCGCCGAGTATTCAACTATCGTCGCCCCAATCGAAACAGCTAAGGTTCAATACCTCACAAACGACAACCTCGGAACGCCGCGCATCAACACAGACGCGAATGGTGCCATAACTTCCCGCTCGGACTACATGCCCTACGGCGAAGAAATAATCGCCCTCGGAGGCCGCTCCTCAACCGAGAAATACGTCGCCGATGACGTAAGGCAAGGATTTACCGGCTATATCAACGATGGCGAGACCGGATTGGATTTTGCCGAAGCTAGGATGTACTCGAATACATTGGGCCGGTTTACCGGAGTAGATCCTATCTGCATCAACGCTAAGCGTCTAGTTGACCCACAGCAGTTAAACCTGTTCATCTACGTTCGGAATAATCCCATGATGTACGTCGATCCCACAGGTGAAGACCTGAATATCAGCGGCGATACCGATAAGGCGCTCGAAAAACTGCGGGCGATTTTAGGAACAGATGATGCCAAGACGCGGATCACCTATGACAAGGATAAGGGTCTAACGATCGACCTAAAGGACATTGATCTTAAAACGAACGAGGGTGCAAAGCTTTTGAACGACCTGACAACTTCGAAGAAAGTGTACGAGTTCAGGATCGCTGACACTGCAATCACAGCCGGAGGCGAGCGGGCAGTCGGGGATATGGCTAATCTCTCAAATAATGATGTTCGGCTAACAGCAACTACTGACAAACCGCCCTCTGGGGTTGACGGGCTGGTCGTTATCGATCCTGCCCGAGATGGCATGCTATCCGTCACAGAAGGTTCGGGCGAGAAATTACCAGTTCCCTGGACTACTGCGTTTCACGAGCTTGCCGAATCATACGCGAATGTTGATGGCTCTAAGCAATATTCAGAAGCCCATGCTGGGGCGAATTCGAGAGAGGATGTCCTCCGTGAACAGAGGCCGGCGCTGAAAGAGTTTATGCGGGGTGGCGGCGGGCCGAATTTAAGAATTGACGGTGACAAACTTAAGAAACACCGAGATACGGTGAATAAGCGACTTAAGAAAAATTAAGCAGGGAGATGTCAATATGAAGGTCATTTTTGTTGCATTATTCGTATTACTGGGATCTAACATTCTGTTTCCCCGAATTAGCCTTGGGCAAGAAAAGAGTGTGAACGAGCTGTGTAAGAATTTAGATGGATTCACAGAACAGATTGAAGTATTCACAAACATGGTTCCAGTAAACTCTCGTCGTGCGAGAATTCTTACGCCCGGTGGTAGCCCCGTTAGAAACGCGATCATAGTCGTTTCTATTGGGAACAGCGATGATCCAGTTTGGTCGGGTGAAGCATCCGATAATGGTGTCTTTGAGTTCCCTACTTTAGAATTCGGGCGGTATTCTCTCACGATATGCAAGCAAGGATATAATCCGACTCGATTTACCATCGCTATTCCAAAGCGATTCAAGTCTAAAAACGCGGTAGTATTTCGTGTGAGTCCAAGCTAGTTTCCCCCGTTTTTGTAGTCGTCAAATCCGATCTTGAAACAAAAGGCGACGGCAGGAAGGTTGCGGTTCAGCATTACGATCAACTGGGACGAGTGCGCCTTTCGCGCTCGATTGAGAATATCGCCACCGAAGACCCGTACAACGAAACTCACGGCATAAAAGTCCAAATCCGTTATCAAACCGGCAATCCGAACAGCTATCAACTGACTTCAAATCCATTTCGTGCGGCCTATGCTTCACAGGCCACAAACGAACAATCCATGGGCTGGACGCGCGCTAAATCGTGGAATCATGGTCGCCGTCAGGAAGTCGAGACGTTTTCGGGTGCGAGCCTGCCAGAGCCCTGGGGCAGCAACAACGCTTCGACGGGAATTGTCGTTAGCGAATCTGACACAAACACAGCAACCGTCACAGACCAAGCGGGCAAGCAGCGCCGCTCAATCACAAATGCACTCGGCCAGCTTGTGCGGGTTGACGAACCTAATAACGCTGGACAGCTTGGAACGGTTGCTTCGCCAAATCAGCCGACGAGTTATGCTTACGACACGCTGAACAATCTCACGACGGTTACACAAAACGGAGTAAATGCCGAACAATGCGGAGGTGCGCCCAATTGCACGCAGACGCGCACGTTTGCATACAACAGCCTTTCGCGGCTCACGAGCGCGACGAATCCCGAAAGCGGGACGATAAATTACGTTTACGACAACAACGGCAATCTGACAAGCAAGGTCGATGCACGTGGCGTGAAAACGGATTATGTTTACGATGCGCTGAGTCGCGTGACGAATCGAAATTACTCTTTGACGGGTTCGACGCCACCAAACTATCAGGCTTCGCCGGATGTCACATACTTTTACGACGGCACGAATGTCGCGGGCGGCATTGCAAACAGCAAGGGCAAGCTGACGAAAGTTGCTTCGTCTGTTTCGACGACGGAATATATGGCCTTCGACATCTTAGGCAGAGTGACACGGAGTAAGCAGACGACTGATGGTGTTGAATACGGTGGGGGAAGCGATCCGACGAAATGGATGACCTACACCTACAACCTCTCCGGCGCGTTGATAGAACAGCAATATCCATCAGGCCGCGTTGTGAAAAATACTTTGGATAACGATGGAGATTTGCAGCAAGTCCAAAGTCGTCGTGCGAACGATACTTTCCGCAACTACGCAAACGCTTTCACATACACCGCCGCAGGAGCGGTAAATTCAATGCGTCTCGGCAATGGACGTTGGGAAAACACAACATTCAACTCAAGACTGCAACCAACCCAAATCGGCCTCGGAACATCGACTGTGAACCAAGGTTTGCTCAAACTCAACTACGACTACGGTACAACTGCAAATAATGGCAATGTTCTAAGTCAGACAATAACCATCAATCGTGCAGGACAATCGCCGCTCGTTTTCAATCAAACTTATACCTACGACGAATTGAATCGGCTAAAGGTCGCTGAGGAAAAGACTGGAACGACGACTAACTGGAAACAGACCTTTGTGTTTGACAGATATGGCAATCGACGCTTCGATCAGACAAATACGACTCAACCTGCTTCGTTCGCAAACCCGAATGTGACAAATCCGACAATTGATACTGCAAATAATCGATTCACAACAGGACAAGGTTGGACCTACGATCTTGCAGGAAATGTCATTACTGACGCTGAAGGGAGAACATT
>JANOGL010000358.1:0-4609 GCA_031405985.1 Acidobacteriota bacterium
ACCGCGACAGCATTGTCCGCCAGGCTGTAATTATCAGCAACGCACCCAGCGCGGCCGAAACCGCAGCATACGCTCGCATTCCGAAGCCGCTGAACTTGGTGTCTTTTTCATCGGTAATCGACTGGTCCGGCACGGTGGACAAAAGGGCATACAAAACCGCTCCGGCAAGCAGCACAAGTGAGAGAGTGGTCAGCCACGCGGCGAGTTGGTTATATATCGGCAGCGTGAAGAGATAGAAACCGATGGATTTGCCGAAGATCGGATCGGTGGTTGTTGTGGCGCTCTGATGCAGATAGAGCGCCCATGTGTTCCAATCGCTGCTGAGGCTCAACCCAAAGCCGATGCCGAGGACAAGTGCGACGAGCCAACTGAGGGGGCGCAAGAATCGTGCGAAACTAAGGTCGAGCGCTTGTTTGTTAACGACGATCTTGCGCGGCTTAAGTATTTCAGGGCCAAAAAGGCGTTCGAGGATGTAAAAACCGCCGCGCACAATCGCAACTGTCAAAATCGCGAAGACGGCAAAGAGTATCCAACCCAGTGCGAACACGTACCAGAAACGCGAGCTAAACCCAAGCGAACCAAACCACAGCGAATCGGTATAGATGCTCACGCTGCTCACCGCCAGCACGAACAGAAGCGGCAGCACGGCAAGGACAAACCATTTGATCGGGCTGCTTCGCCGCTTCGTCTGAGGAGTAATGTCAATGATCTCGTCGTTGAGGTCGGAATATTCCAGCTTGTCCATTGCGCCAAGCATACACCCGCCGTATCAACGGTCAAAGTATCCTTAAGCTCCCCGCCTTACGAATGAGGGCGCTGATTTGGCTCAATGCGCGGTTGGAGGTTGGACGACGGAGCGGTTCTCACTTGTCCCGCTGTTTTGTTCAGAATGACAGATAGATCGCGCTGATAAGTACTAGATGAGCCGTCATATGGGCGATGATCGCGGCCTCGAGGCCGCGTCGCCAATATAGAAAGCCGGCAACGATGCCGAAGATCGAATTGCCCGTAATTACGTATGTTACGAGCGGCAGAGTCAGGCCGCCGGCCAGCATCGACGCGATCGGCAAGTGGCCGATGCCAAAAACCAGGGCCGAGACGACGATCGCACCGACAAACCAGACGGGCTTGGGCCGTCCCTGGCTCCCCTCCGGCCGGAGGAGGGGTGGCAGACGCTTCGTCTGACGGGGTGGTGGGAGCCGTTGAAACAACCGCCACGCCGCCCATACCAAAAAGGTCATAAAACCCCATCGCAACAAAAGTTCCTCGGTAAAGCCGCCGTAGAGAAAACGCGTAATGGCCGGCAAGAATTTATTGAAATCCTCGGCGCGTGTAATAAACTCGGGCGAAAAGAAAGGTTTGGAAACGACCCAGATTGCGACTAGCGCCACACCGGACGCGAGGCCTGCGATCAGGCCGGGCAAGATCTGCGGCTTTAATTTTGCGAGAATTGGCTCATCGTTCGCCGCCGCTTCGGCAGCCGGCGAATGCAGCCCGACTTTACCCGCAAGCCAACAGCCAACTGCTACCGCAAGCGTCGTAATAACGGCGGGCTGGATAACGCTGACAAGTTTGAGCAGAACGGGAGGCGGCAGCTCCGGCGGCGACTCGCCCGGCGGCAGCGGGATTGCCGCGATCAACGCGTGCAGATCGACAAACAGGAACGACGCGACGCCCGCCATCCCGGCCGCCCACAATATCAAAAATAATTTTGTCTTTGGTTTCAGAACACCGCCATCTTACGCCCGGAGAGCGGTCGAAGCAATGGAAAGAGTCGATAGCATTTTTAGAAACCTGTGGGATTTCTGTCGCCGAAGGTGACAAAGATAATAGCCCAGGGTGCAACCCTGGGTCTGGTTCATGAAACATAATCCGTCCTTGAAGGGGACGAACATCGTTGTTGGTTTGTTGCTCCCCTACAGGGAGCGAAACCATACTATCGCCTATTCGTAGGGTTTCACCCTACGCTATTATATTCGTCCCTTTCAGGGACAAAAAGAAAATTCGGTATTTCCGAATTTTTCATCGCAGATAATTTGGGCAATAATATAGTTGACACACCTGAATTGATGTGATAACTTATTATTACTATGAAAAAGAATACCTTACCGCAAAGCCTAAAAGAAGCCGTCAAGTATTTTTCTGATAACGCAGTTTGTGTGCAATTTGTCGCAAATCTACGCTGGCCGGACGGAAAGCCGATGTGTCCGCGATGCACTTGCGAACGCACCTCTTTTCTTTCGACAAGGTTGATTTGGAAATGCAAAGGATGTAAGAAACAATTCTCTGTGAAGCTCAATACAATCTTTGAAGAAAGCGGCATCAGTCTCGAAAATTGGTTGATCGCAATATGGCAAATAGCGAATTGTAAGAACGGTATTAGCTCGTATGAATTGGCTCGTGATCTTGGACTAACACAGAAAAGCGCTTGGTTCTTACTTCATAGGATTCGCAGAGCCATGCAAATTGGAACTTTCGAGCGGCTTCGCGGCGAGATCGAAGTTGATGAAACTTTTGTTGGCGGCAAGGCCGTTAATATGCACGCTTCAAAGCGAAAAGCTCGTATTAAAGGACGTGGGGGCGCGACCAAGCAAGCGGTCGTCTTAGGTATGCTCCAACGTCAAGGTAAGGTTCGGGCAACCGTGATCGAACGAACCGATCACGAAACGCTTCAAAACGAAGTCCGTGAGTATGTCGTAAAGGGTTCTAATGTTTACACCGATGAATGGCGAAGTTACAAAGGTCTGATTGATGAATACAATCACCAAGTTATCAACCACAGCGTTGAATATGTTCGCGGCAACGCGCATACAAACTCAATCGAGAATTTTTGGAGTTTGCTGAAAAGAACACTAAAAGGCACGTATGTTTCAGTTGACCCTGCACACCTGCAAAGCTATGTGTCGGAACAAACCTTTAGATACAATGAGCGACATGGCACGGATTTGGATAGATTCTTGAAATTGCTTGGCAATGCGTTCGGCAAGCGATTGACGTATGCCGATCTTACGCGGTCTGTTATACGATTCTAAGGGACATTCAAGGAAAACTGGCAGAGGTAAACACAAGACATGACAAGGAAACGAACTCAACTTTATAGGCCGCGTGAGGACTTGACCGAGTTTGAGAATTTTGAGGCATTGACCAAAAAGTTAATAGCCGTCAAGAAGACTGACTTAGACAAAGCGTTGAAAGATGATAAGAAAAAGGCGAGCAAAAAACAGAGAAAGAAGTGAGTTAAGTCGTTTTAAATCTTGTATTTAGAGAACTTACGGGTTTTTGCGCTTGACAAGTCACAGGGATATTTTATAATAAAAAGAGGGAACTTGCGTTCCCCCTGCCGATCATATCGGCTCAAGTGTGATAGTTAAAATCCCGTCCTTTGAGATCGTCACCGTCACCTTGAAGCCTTTCGGCAAATGCACGGTAATCATTGTATTACCGTCCTCCTTTTCTTTATTAGGATTCCTGAGATCGTAACTCTCAGGATTTCGGATTAAAGATCAATCCGAAAGTCTTTGGGAAAAGAGGAAACCCAAATGCTATTTGTCAAAATGTAGGAGAAGGCGGCGACCAGAGTCGAACTGGTTTCTCGCGTTTTCCAGACCCGTGGCTGAACCGTTTCGCCCTCACCGCCTTGAGATAGATTCTACATTTTTTGGCATAGCAAGCGCAACCGCAGAACGCGTTAGCAAAAACACAGGAAGACGCGAAGCCGCTGGCTATAACCCCAGCGGCTTCTGCTTTGGGGTGTCAAATTTTTCGTCAACTTAAACTAAAAGTTAATGTGTCTTACATAAACTAAAAGTTTAAGAACTTATTGACAAGCCCTCTCAATATCAGGCAAACTTAGTCATTACGGCGACGTGCCGTGATTCTACTGAGAGAGGTAAATAGATATGTCTGGCTGGGAAAAATTCGATAAGAGCGTGGCTGGCGGTAAGACGGCGAGAATCATGCGTGTTTCATTGAACGAGCGGGGAGCGTTTGCCCTAAACCAAAAGGTGTTTAATGAGCTGGGGAGTCCAAAAAAGATAGAGCTGTTCTATGATAAGGCAAATTCGCTGATTGGCATGAAAGCCTGTGAGGAAACCGAGGAAAACGGCTACATAGTCAATAAACAGGGATTGAGCAATAGCTGGCTGGTAAGAGCAATGGCTTTTGCTTCGTATTACAATCTCGACGTGCAGGGAACGATTGTATTCAGAGAACCGAAGCTCGACGGCGATATGCTGGTCTTGGACTTGAAGGCTGCCGAACAGTTAGCGCCTCGCAAATCAAAATCCAAAGTTTTCGGACAGTAAGCTCTTAAAGTGAAATCCTGCCGGAATGAATCGCGGGCAGGATTTTATTTACGTCGATATAGGTGAGACATCTATATTATTGCCATAATTTGAGCTGTCAAGTAATCCTTGACAACTGAATTGTTGAGACTATCTTCGATATCGAACAAACCACAGGCTAAAACAGACCGATTACATTTTGTCGGCGTATGTTACAATCTGAGTCGGAATTATGAGCCACACGATTTCTGCAATTTTTGAAAACGGAGTGTTTCGCCCGCTCGAAAAAGTCGAGTTAACCAACGGCGAAGAGGTCGAAGTGATCC
>JANOGL010000372.1:0-9498 GCA_031405985.1 Acidobacteriota bacterium
CGAGATATTTGAAGTTCCGGGCGCGTTCGAGTTGCCGCTTGCATGTTTGAAAGCCGCGACGAGCGGAGATTATGAAGCGGTCATCGCACTCGGCGTCGTTATTAGAGGCGACACGCCGCACTTTGATTATGTCGCCGGACAGGCCGCCGCCGGCATTATGAACGCATCTTTACAGAGCGGCGTGCCCGTGATGTTTGGCGTGATTACGGCGAACAGCACTGAACAAGTTGAAGCTCGTTCGGGCAAACGCGAAGACAACAAGGGTTTTGAGGTTGCCGTCTCGGCAATCGAAATGGCGAGTTTGATGCGGAGTTTCAAAAACCGCAAAGGTGAGGACAAGGCATTTCCGCATGTCGTTTGAAAAGCAAGAGAAAACTTCGAGCGCACGGCACAAAGCACGCGAGTGCGCCCTTCAAATGCTATTTGCCGCGGATCTCGTCGAGACCGACTCGAGCGCGGTCATCGAAAACTATTGGAGCGAACTCGGCGACTCAGCTGTTGACGAAAAGGCGCGTGAGTTTGCGAACGACCTCGTAAAAGGTACTCTCCATAATCTGCAGACCATTGACGATAAAATTCGTACGCGCGCCGAACATTGGCGCATCGAGCGAATGGCTATTGTCGATCGCAACGTTCTTCGTCTCGCCGTTTGCGAATTTCTCTTCCGCGACACGCCGAAAACGGTTGCGATAAACGAGGCACTCGAAACCGCTCGACGTTTTTCTACTTACGAGGCGACGCAATTCATCAACGGCATTCTTGACGCGATTCGCCACGATCTCGATTCGGAAAACGGCGAGGACGTTGCAAAGTCGCAGGCGTCCTCAATCTAAATGAAGAAAACTTCGACGTCGATGGTGAGTTTAATTTTGCTTCTGCTCGCGTTCGAAGCAAGCGCGCAGGAGCTGCCCGACAAAATTCGCGGCTACAAAGTCTATAAAACAAAAGTTCAGGTCTCCACATCAACAGGTACAAGAACAAACGCCTCTCTCGCCGGCGAGCCGGTTGTAAAGATCGATGAGCCGCGCGTAATCGACATTGGCCTCACGGGCGTCGCCTTTGAAACCGATGCTATCCTCGGCGTTATGCCGCAGAGCGGGCGAATCGACTTTCTTACATTTCGCGATTTTCGCGTGAACGGTGTAGCTATCGAGTTTGACGAATACACACATTCGTTCGACGTCAAAAAAGGCGTCGTGATCAAATTACCAAGACCGGTTCACGGCTTTGTCAGCAGCCTAAATATCGCGAAAGCGGTTTACAAAGAAATGGTCGAGTCGACACCGACCTGGCACGTGACTGGGACCGTCTTTGTGTTCGGTAAATTCAAAAGGTTCGGCTTCAAATTTAAACGCGTAGTGCCGGTTCAGATTGAGTTGAAAGTCAAAAACCCACTCACCTGACACCAAATTACGGTTTTCGCTGCGTTTGCGATAAAATCAGGGTTTAGTCGAGGCATTCTATAAGCACAAGTGAGCGAAAAAGTGACGAATTTATCCGAGTTTATCAAAGATGCTTTTGGTTCGAACGCGACGTATGTCGAAGGCCTGCTTGAGCGATTTAAAAACGATCCGAAGTCGGTTGACGAATCGTGGCAAACATATTTTAGCGATCTTCTGAACGGAAACGCGCCGAAAGAACCAGTGGCGGAAACACGAGCAGTAGCAAGTGTGCCCGTAGAATCTGAAACCCCAAAAGCTGGCTCTAAGAAGCCAACGCCGATCTCGACCGACACCGTTCCAAAACCGCTCACCGGCGCAGCGAAAAAAATCGTCGAGAACATGGAGGACAGTTTGACGGTGCCGACGGCGACGAGCTTTCGCAACATCCCGGTCAAGGTGCTCGAAGAAAATCGCCGAATTCTCAACGAATATCTCGCGTCCCAACGCTACGGCAAGGTCTCGTTCACGCACATCATCGCGTGGGCGATCGTTGAGTCGATAAAAACTTATCCGCAGATGAATTTTGGTTACGGCGTCGTCAACGGCGCGCCGTCGAGACTTGAGCACGAAGACGTCAGCCTCGGCATCGCGATCGACATCGAGAAAAAAGACGGCTCGCGGAACTTGCTCGTTCCAAATATAAAAGCTGCGAACAAGATGAATTTCGCGGAGTTTTTTGCAGCGTACAACGAGCAAGTAAAAAAAGCTCGCGACGGCAAGCTTGAGATAGCCGATTTTCAAGGCACGACGATCTCGCTCACAAATCCCGGTACGATCGGCACCGCTGCGTCGAATCCGCGACTGATGGCCGGGCAAGGCGCGATCATCGCGACCGGCGCGATCGAGTTTCCTGCCGAGTATCAGGCGATGTCGCCGGCGGCGCTCTCGCAGCTCGGCATCAGCAAGACGATCACGATCACATCGACCTACGATCACCGCGTTATACAAGGTGCGGAAAGTGGTTTGTTTTTAGCCAGAATCAGCGAGCTGCTGTCGGGAAAGCACGAGTTTTACGACTCGATATTTGCAGATCTCGAAATTCATTATCCGCCGCTGCGGCTCGCGCAGGACAATAATCCCGGGCTGTTTGGCAGCGACACATCGCCCGAGCACATCGAGAAGCAGGCAAGCGTGTTGCAGCTCATTCACGCATATCGCGTTCGCGGCCATTTGCTCGCCGACATCGATCCGCTGAATATGACGTCGCACTACACGGCCGAACTCGATCTCGAAAACTTCGGTCTCACGGTTTGGGATCTCGATCGTGAATTCATAACCGGTGGTCTTCACGGCGAGAAGACGGCGACCTTGCGTCGCATTCTCGACATCCTGCGCAAGGCATATTGCGGCAAGGTCGGTATCGAATATCGTCACATCGCGAGCAACGAAGAAAAAAATTGGATCCGCTCGAAGGTGCGCGAGCAGTTTGTTGATATCGAGCCGCTCGCTGCCGAGACAAAGATCGCGTTGCTGCAAAAACTGATCGAGGCTGAGCAGTTCGAACAGTTTCTCCACAAAAAGTATTTGGGCCAAAAACGCTTTTCGCTCGAGGGCTGCGAGACCGTCATCCCGATGCTCGACCAACTTCTCGAAGGTGCGTCGGCGCGCGGCGGTCAAGAAATTTACCTAGGCATGGCGCATCGCGGCCGCCTCAACGTACTCTCGAATATCATCGGTGACCCTGAGACGGGCAACATGGCCGAGCGGATCTTCACGGTTTTTGAAGGAACGTCGCACCCACGCTTTCCGGCTGACGAGGGCGATGTCAAATATCACCAAGGCGCCGAGGGAAATCGTAAATCCAAGTCCGGCAACGAGATAAAAATTCACCTCTCGTGCAATCCGAGTCATCTCGAGGCCGTAAATCCTGTAGTCGAAGGCATGTCGCGGGCCCGGCAGGATGAGCTTCTCGGTTCTGCAAGTGTGGGCGGGCAGAAAACGCGTGACGAAGTTTTCAAGCTCATATTACCGATATTGATTCACGGCGACGCCGCGTTCGCTGCCCAGGGAATTGTAATGGAGACATTGCAGCTCGCAGGTCTTCAAGGCTATCGCACGGGCGGCACGATCCACCTCGTCATCAACAATCAAGTCGGGTTTACGACCTCGCCCGAGCATGGCCGCTCGTCGGTTTACGCGACGGACGCGGGGCACATTACACGCACCCCGGTCTTTCACGTCAACGCCGACGACCCCGAAGCGGCTTATCGCGTCATTCAAATCGCGCTCGATTACAGGACAAAATTTCATAGGGACGTCGTCATCGATCTCGTCGGGTTTCGGCGGCTCGGCCACAATGAGGGCGATGAACCAAGCTACACGCAGCCGATAATGTACGCACGCGTCAAGGCGCATCCCGGCACGCAGTCAATTTACTCACAGCAACTCGTGCGCGAAAGCGTGATAACTGAAGACGAGCTTTCAGCCATGACTAAGCGCGTCGTCGAGCGATACGAGAGCGTTCTTGCGAAGGCAAAAGAGATCGCTGCCGGCAAGCCGATCAGAACGGACTCGCCCGATACACTGATTGAGGAAGACGGTTCGAAGGTGCTTGAAACCGGCGTCGGGGCGGAGATTTTGAAACAGGTCGTCGACAAAATTTCATTGGTGCCCGAGACGTTTAATATCAACCCGAAGATGGTCGGCCAGTTAGCACGCCGCGCTAAGATGGGCGCCGGCGAAGTGCCGATGGATTGGGGCTTTGCTGAGGCGATGTCGTTCGGTTCGCTCGTGCTCGACGGGTTTCCGGTTCGCGTGAGCGGTCAGGACAGCGGTCGCGGAACATTCTCACAGCGGCACGCTTCCATGTACGACACAATGACGGGGACACGATGGACGCCGTTAACCGAATTGAAAAACGAGGCGAATCCTGCTGCGAGATTTTACGTTTTTGACAGCCTGCTTTCGGAATACGCCGTACTCGGTTTCGAATACGGTTACTCGGTGATTGCGAAGCCGCAGCTTGTTGCGTGGGAGGCCCAGTTTGGTGACTTTTCAAACGGCGGCCAAATAATCATCGATCAATACATCTCATCGAGCGAGGACAAATGGCAGCAACGCTGCCGCCTTGTGCTGCTGCTGCCGCACGGCTACGAGGGCCAAGGCCCCGAACACTCAAGCGCGAGACTCGAGCGTTACTTGCAGCTTTGTGCCGAGAATAATTTACAGGTTTGTTATCCGACAACGCCCGCGCAGTATTTTCATCTGCTCAGGCGACAGGTCAGACAGGATATTGTGCGACCGCTGATCGTGATGACGCCAAAGAGTCTGCTTCGACTGCCGGCGGCGAGTTCGATGATCAATGAGTTGCAAACCGGCGGATTCCAACCCGTGATCGACGACGCTTCGCTAACAGACCGCACAAAAGTAAAGCGCATCGTCGTCTCGAGCGGTAAAGTTTTCTACGATCTCGACGCAGCACGTGTCAGTAGCCCGCACGTGAGTGAGGGCGCCGTTGAGCAATCCTCAAGGTCTACGGACAAGGTGGCCCTCGTCCGTCTCGAGCAATTCTACCCGTTCCCAACCTCGAAACTTGCCGAGATCTTTGCGACATACAGCAATGCGACCGAGATCGTTTGGACACAGGAAGAGGCGCGGAACATGGGCGGTTGGACGTTTGTCGAACCACGACTGAGAGCGATCTTGCCGGCGAATACGACGCTCCGATACATAGGCCGAACCGCATCCGCGTCGCCCGCGACCGGCTCCTACTCAATTCATAACGCCGAGCAAGCTAAACTTGTGAACGATTCGCTGACCGTCGGCATCGAAGGCACGTCGGCGGCGATGTAACGATGAAAAGGCTGTTTATGACATACCCGAAAATTTGCTCGATATTGCTCGCGGTTCCGATTGTTTTCCTCGCATTGCTCGCATGTCAGCCAAAGTCGGTTAGCGGCGGATCTGAGACTGAGGCGCTACCGATCGCCGAACCGACGCCAAAGAACAAAGAGCCGATCACGATCGCCGCAGTTGGCGACATCATGATGGCGTCGCCCTACCCGAACGAATCGCGCATGCCGCCGAATGACGGCGCCGACCTGCTGACGCCGTTTAAGAGGGTGTTGAGCGCCGCCGACATCGCGTTTGGTAATCTCGAAGGCCCAATGACCGACGGCGGAACCTCAGCCAAGTGCTCGCCCGGCTCGACGCGGTGTTTTGCATTTCGTATGCCGACGCGTTATGGCAAGTATCTTAAAGACGCCGGTTTCGACGTAATGAGCCTCGCGAATAATCACGCCGGCGATTTTGGCGACAAGGGTAGATCAGACACGCGTGCGACGCTCGATGCACAGGGCATCAAACACGCGGGCAGCGACCGTGCAACATTTGCAACCACGATAGTCGAATCACGCGGTAAGCGCGTTGCGTTTATCGGTTTTGCCCACAACAACATCACGCCGAATGTAAATGATTTAGCAACGGCGCGCGAGCTTGTCACTGCGGCAAACAAACGTGCCGATATTGTCGTCGTTTCGTTTCACGGCGGAGCCGAGGGCACGAACGCGCAGCACGTACCGCAACGCACCGAGATCTTCGCCGGCGAATCACGCGGCAATCTTCCGCTCTTTTCCAGGACTGTGATCGACGCCGGTGCCGACCTTGTTATCGGTCACGGCCCGCACGTCATGCGCGGCATGGAGATTTACAAAGAACGCCTAGTTATGTACAGCCTCGGCAATTTTTGCACTTACGGCTGGTTTCAGCTCGCGGGCGAGACGGCGCTCACCGCCGTCTTGGAAGTAAAGATCGATGCCGAAGGCAAGTTTATCAGCGGCAAGATTCACCCAGGCAAGCAAGAAGGCCGCGGGCTGCCCGTCCCCGACGAAGCAAAACAAGCGATACCGCTGCTTCGGAATTTATCGACGGTAGATTTTCCGACAACCGCGCCAAAGATCGCCGACGACGGGATAGTCACGCCAAAATAAAGTGATTCAAGAGAAATTTGTGAGATAGGCAGTAGAAATCTCTGAACGAACCAGCCACGAATGCAAGAATAAAACCCACGAAATCTAAAAAAATTCGTGCATTCGTGGCTAATCTTCTTTTCACATCACCGTATCGGCGAGATTCGATTTGTATTTTGTGTTCGTTTGCCGGTCGTTCATCTCGATGTAGATGTAGCTCGGCGGGATTTGATCTACCGGCAGAGCGAACCAGATAGTGTTGAGGTCATCAGCTTTGCCAAGGGCGCAAAACCCGTAAAGGCGTTTACCGGTTTGATCGAACAGATCGACCCACGTGCGCGACGAGTTTGTATTCGCGCCGCACGGTGGCAAGCTCGGCGCCGGCGCAAACATAGCATCCGGATAGACGGACGAGTTAAAAACAAAATACCTGTATCTGATGAACTGCCCACCGCTCGCCGTATAAAACTCCTGCCCCGCAAATACCAGCACCGGATTTGGCAGCATGCTTTGCGCCGAAGTTAAACTCGCCGTGGTTAGCGTCATTGCCGCACAAAAAACAAAAACGGCCTTTACAGCGAAAAACCTTTCTCTCATAATGGGTCTCCTTTATTTGGTGTGTTGACACGGACGAATATACTCCCGGTCACGGCTAAATACAACCTAAGCCCGCCAAATGCCCGGCCGTAAATTGACCGTTAAATAATCGAAAAAAGCGCGAGAGGCGCGAAGTATCCCACAACGCACGCTCGATCGGGCGGTTGGGTGTAATGGCGGCATGCCCGTATTTACTGGCTTGCAAGAGCACCTCACGAGCGGCACATTAGTTGCGCGCAAGGGTAGTTATAGATTCAACCAAATGCTTTGAACAAAGAGCATTGAGGAGTAGTAAAATGCCAAATCAAGTATTAGAAAAAACCGATAACAAGACCGGCTTTTTGACGGGCGCGATGCACGCTGCCGAGGAAGTTGCGAAAACCGGCGTTAAAGTCGAGCGACTAAAAGAAAAGGCCGCTCACCTGTGGGAAGACGGGTTGATCGACGCAAGACGAATGGCAAAACGCGGCCGCTATGCTGCCGAAGATCTCGTCGACGACACCGCTCATCTGATCAAAAAGGATCCGTGGCTGTCCGTCGGCGTCACGTTCGGCGTCGGCATCGGCCTCGGCGTTATGCTCGGCTGGCTCGTCGGTCATAAGACGAGAAATTTCTGAGGCGAATAACAGTCGTTCTTGCCTACAGGCGTTTCGGCCAGACGTTACAGCCAGACGTTTCGGCGAATGGCATCTAACCTCCCGCCGCCGCACAGCTGTATCCCTGCGCCCCGCCGCTTTAGTCGTTAATCAGCGTCACCGCCTTGATCTTCAAGTCGGCGCAACGACGCGCGCAAAATGATCCGTCGCAAGTTAATACGAACGCCTGTTCCTGTTCCCTGCTCACTGTTCTCTAGTCACGCCTTTTGCCTTGTGGAACTTTCCGCTAAATACAAATGAAAAGTGAGCTGATGAATAAGTTCTCCGTCCAGTTTTGCGTTGAGTGAAGTGTGGGTGCGACGTTCGAGATAAATATCCCGACCTCGTGTCCATAAGGACGGTCGGTTTAGTTCCAAGCTTAGATTAAGTTATAATCTCTCAAATCCAAATGTTTCCTAAACAAGAAATAGAAAATTTAATCAAGAATGGAAATGGCGAGCTTGCTGAATTGGCAAGCCATCAGACGAGCGGAAAAGGCGTAATTCGATCCTTGAGAACTTGGGCTACCTGCCGAAAGACTTTGACGGCGATTTCCTCTTGAAATACGCCGAGAGTGAGAATCCTAAAATCCGACTTCTTCCGATAAAAAATCTTGCGAAAATGAACCGCGTCGATTTTTTGGACTTCTTCTGGAGTGCGTTTCAAAAAGAGAAAAGTTGCAAAGCTTTTTAGTCTCGTTCACGAGGCTTTCCCGAAGGGCAAATAGCCACGTCGCTTTAGCACGTGGTTAGTTTTGAAGAAAATGATTCAAAGGGCGTTTTAACGTCCTTTTCACCGCTTTAGCAAAATGTCGAACAGCGTTTATTCAGAGATAAACTTCCATATCACTTGGCATACCAAAACCAGTCTACCAATGATAAATGAACGAATCGAAGATAGATAATCTCGCCGCGAGATTTGACGACTGAGCGTCGAAAAACCTCTGATGATGACGATTTGTAAGCTCTTTCAGGTTTCAACAGCGAATTATGCAGTTAAAATAAAAGGCACGGCCAAGACTGCTCTGGAAACCTTTGAGCGAGAGATAGATTTTTATCTTGTCGGCGATGGAACTCCCTATAAATGCGAAGTTAAACTTATGGGAAAAGGTAATCCGGAAAGCGCCGATGCCGTAATCGCCCGCGATAGCAAAGTATTTATCGCAGATAAACTCTCGGAAATGAATATCAAGCAACTCAACAGTCTTGATGTCTGTTGGGTGGAGTTGCGAAGCGAGGATGGCTTTAGGCGCTTTGAACAGATTCTAGATTATTTAAAAATCCCGCACGGTGACATGCTGGAAATGACCGACGGGAATATTGAAGCTATTCTCGATGAAGTCATAGCCTAAGTTATCAATTCTATTTGGCGCTGCATTTCCGCTGTTCTTAACGTAGGACATAGTGTTATCAGAAAGTTGGGTTTGTTGAAAAGACGGCGGCGGCTTTGGGTGATTTCCTAAAACAGCTGTAAGTTTGCACTCCACGCAACCGCGACCGGACAAAGATCGGACTACACCGGATCAGCTTTCGGCAAAGACGGATCGGCGTTTGGCGACAGACGATGATAGCGAAGTAACGATTCGCGAAACGGGCTTTTTTCGAGCGAAATCATAGAAGAGAATTAGCCACGAAATTACACGACACACGAATCAGATAACTTCCAGATTCGTGATCTTTCGTGCTGTTTCGTGGCTAAATTTCTTACGCGGCGCCGGCGATGAGAAATGCGGAATGCGGAATGCTGAATGAAATTTTACAAGAACATTCTTGCAGGCAGGTCGCGGGGCGGGCGTTCAAAACACATCACAGTCGTCCCTAGCGGGACTCGTGATTTTTTTGCTGATCGTTTCCACCGATGAATCGGTTCCCATCGATGAATCGATGGGCTATTCACGCGTCGTCCGCTTCCCGGACG
>JANOGL010000378.1:0-2703 GCA_031405985.1 Acidobacteriota bacterium
CGATACATTTCTGCGCGTTTCCGCACCAAGCCAGATACGCGGGTCGCCAGATTTGGTTGGCGGGCGATAAAGTGAGACTTTTGATTTTTCTAGCGAAGTCGGTCGGACAAAATATGTGTCGCGTAATACTTTGTGTTCCTGACCTTGTTGCTGGGACACAAAATCGTGGTAGTTTTTCGTGTTGAGGTACGCACGCAAGCCACCAGTTGCATCCATTATAGACTTATCTAAGCCGTTCGGCGTGGGAACCAGAAGTGCAGCTTCAAGCCCGTATCTGCCGAGAAGCGATAAGGCATCGGCGGGAGAAAAATCACTTTTTGCCAACATTACTTTTAGCATCCTCGAGCAAAACACGAAATCGCTTGCCGACGCGCTCGGCGAGGCCAACCGGGACTGCATTACCAATCTGTGTGTATTTAGGAACCTCCCGATCAAAATTCCCTTCGCGGGGATTTCCTGCTCTGCGAATGCCACCGGTAGTGCGCTTCCCCATGAATTTGTACCAGTCAGGAAAGAGTTGCAACCTTGCCCATTCGCGAACTGTTAATATTCTTGGCTGAGAAAAATGGACATAATCATCAGGCATTGAGGTGGCGGTTATATATGCACCCCGATTGCCCCAGCGGCGGGGTAAAACCCGTTGGGAAAACTTTTTGGTTTGAGCTTCTGTAGGTATCTCCCCGTTGTGAGTTAACATGTACTGGAATTTCTCCACGATGCGAGGCGCATGTTTAGAATACTCTTGGTCAGTTAACTCTTTGCTGCCACGGTTCTCGTGCGACGGTGGAAATGCGCGTAACTGCTGTTGAATTGGTGTTTGAGGATCGGAAGCGTATTTTAAACTCGCAAATTTGCCTTTCGGAAAATTGCCTGACAACAATGCCTTCTTTACGGCAGGATCGACCAAATCACCGAGTAAGTCTTCAAGGTCCGGGCATTCTGATGGCTCACCTTGAGGCAGGAATCCGCATTTTACGGCATCTTCGGGGTCGGCAGTGAGGTTGAGCAATGACGACGCCTCGACAATATCTTTCCGGATACCTACCAACAGCACTCGAGGTCGATTTTGGGGCACTCCATAATTACGCGCCGAGACGAGCGACCATCTAACTTCATATCCCGGAATGTTGCGAAATTCTTGCAAAACGTCCGGCCATATCCTTCGCTCCCCTTCTGAGGTCCATTTTGATGTCAGCAATCCTCTGACGTTTTCGAACAGAAATATTCTTGGGCGTAGCCGACTGATTATTCTGGCCATGCGCTGGTATAGCTGGTTCGATGGTATATCTTTCTTGTCTACGGAATAGGAACGTCTGTGTCCGATTCCAGAAAACCCCTGACAAGGTGGACCTCCTGCCAGTAGGTCTAGAGTACCTCCGCCGCCATTTTCCGGATCGTTAGGCGTACTAAACGCCAGCCCAATTTCGGAAAGATCGCTTACCAATTGTTCAAGCCGTTCGCCTTTCAAGTCATGGGCATTATTGCATCGAAGCTGTGGTTGTTCTGCAAACGGTTTATCTCCGACGACATGATGACGGTTAATTAAGTAAGTGGCCAACGCATCCTGATTTAGCTCATTTACGAAAACCGGGACGAAGCCTGCATTCTCCATTCCTAGCGACAGGCCGCCACAGCCTGCAAATAAGTCAATCATCGATAGATTATCGCTTGGCATTCTCGCTCCTATGGGTCCGCACGGTTTCCCCCATGCAGGGTTCTTTGCCGGATGTCCAGGGGCTTTTTCATTATCAACCCGTTTGCCAACCTTTTAAATAACAATTATTGAAATTAAACTATAAACTTAAATAGCAACCAATTAACTTTTAAAAAATACTTGTTTCAATAATATACACAAAAAATTATGTGCTTCTAATTTCGAATATATCTATTAATATATTATAAGTGAAAAATTTTAGACAGAGGAGTATCGTAATTTACATGTGTTATGGAAAAACAAATCTCAGTTATTCACCGTCATTTGCTATCTTTGAGAAACGATGACATGCCAAAAAAGGTGAGTGGTGTCGCAAGGCGACGGAAGAAATCTCCTTATGGACGTGGAGATTTTTGGTTGGAAAAAAGGCCCGGCAGGGAAATCTGGTACGTTTATTCGTACAATCGCGAAAAACGTCAGTACGAATACAAATCCACCCGCACAGAAGATGAATTTGCCGCGCACGCTTTTATGCATCGGATGTTTCTGGAAATGGACGGCCAGTCGGATACGTTCTGTGGTTATTGCGGACAAAAGACGGCGGACGGCAATTCGTACGGCGTTGTTCAAGCAATAACTGACTACATTTTTGAAGTAGGAGAAAAACGGGTTAGTGGCGAGGCTATCTTTTCGCGACTAAAGCACGTGATAGTGTATGTTAAGTACGCTTTAAATCAGCCAGATCTCCCATGTTCCGCAGCGATAAATGACCGCTTTGTCGAAGGCTTTCGGGCTTGGCTGCAGCCCAAGCCTATTGAATGGAAGAATGGCAGGGGTGAGGTCACAAAAACCCAGATTAGAACAAGATCGTCAGTTGAGGAAAGCGTACATCAGTTGAGAGCGGTACTAAATCATGCGGTTCGCCGAGGCCGATCGGATTCTGTACCTGTATTCCAAGCGTTTTCCCGACAGGTCGTTTCTCGCCCGATCCGGACAAGGGCAAGTATCGATCATTTGGCTGAGATGCTAACGTACGCTGCTGAAACAGA
>JANOGL010000381.1:0-6798 GCA_031405985.1 Acidobacteriota bacterium
AACACTCGTAACGGACGGCTTCTCTTTGTGATCTTTAATCAGCGCGGCAGCGTCGCGCGATTTAGGTCCTTTCAGAACAGCTATATGTCGCTCGTTCAGGGGCAATTCGGCGGCGCACAACCGGTTGTTTACGACGCCGTCCCGCTCGAAACGCGGCTTGCACGCACGCGCGTGAGCTATCCTGCCGGTCGCGGCTACGGAGAAGAATAAATAAACAGGATAGACAGGATGAACAGGATGTCCTGATTTTTTTCCACGATCCTGCATATCCTGTCCATCCTGTAAAATAGGTTTTAAGGAAGCTGCGAGTTCAGCTTCCTTTTTCTTTTGCGCGCTCATCGTGAGATAATTCCCGCTTGGTTTTCATGAGCGAACCGAAAGCAGAGATCGTCGAGGCAAAACATCAGAGCGTAGCTAAATCAGCAGGTATCGTGTCGATAGCTGTTATGTTCTCGCGCGTTTTAGGGCTTGTCCGCGAGACGGTTTTTGCGAGATTTTTTGGAGCGGGTTTTCTCTACGACGCGTTCGTCGTGGCGTTTAAGATACCGAATATTCTTCGCGATCTGTTTGCCGAAGGAGCACTGTCGGCGGCGTTTGTAAAGGTCTTTACCGACTATCAGATCAAGAAAAACGAGGCCGAGGCGTGGCAGCTGGCGAGCTTGGTCTTTAATGTGCTCGCGGTTGTGATGAGCGTGATTACAGTCGTTGGAATTTTGATCGCGCCGTATGTCATTCCGTTGCTCGCTCGAGGCTTTTCGACCGAAAAGGCGGCGCTCGCCGTGACGCTGACGCAGATAATGTTCCCGTTCATCCTTCTCGTCGCATTAGCTGCGCTCGCGATGGGCGTGCTCAACACAAAAGGCAAATTCGGCATACCGGCTTCTGCTTCGACGGCGTTTAATATCTGTTCGATACTTTTCGGACTCGGAATCGCATACTACTTAAGCGGCGGGGGTTGGGAAATCTCAAACGACAAAACTCTGATACCGAGCGACGCGGCTAAATGGGCGATCATCGGCATGTCGTTCGGCACGTTGATCGGCGGTGCAGCGCAGCTTTTAATTCAAGTGCCGTCGCTTTTAAAAGTCGGTTTCCTTTTTTCGCCGGTGTTTAATTTTGCTGACGCGGGCGTCAAACGCATAATGCGGCTGATGGGCCCGGCGATCATCGGCACGGGTGCGATTCAGGTGAAGGTGCTTGTCGATCTCGTCGTCGTCTCCGTTATCGAAGGCGGCAACTCGTGGTTGAGTTTTGCGTTCAGGTTAATGCAGTTTCCGATCGGCGTCTTTGGCGTCGCGATCGGCACCGCGGCGATACCAGCGCTCTCGCGACTTGCATCCGAAAACAAGACCGGTGAGTTTCGCAACACACTTGCCGACTCGCTAAAACTCGTATTTCTGCTGACTGTGCCGGCGGCGTGCGGGCTGATCGTCCTCGGCGAACCGATCATTGCGATGATCTATCAGGGCGGACGTTTTACGGCGTTTGATACGAATATGACCGCGTGGGCGCTCGCGGCATACTCGATCGGCCTCGCCGGTTACGCAGCGATCAAAGTTCTCTCGCCGTCATTCTACGCTCTCGACGATGCGCGAACGCCGATGTGGGTCAGCGTCGCATCGATTGCTGTTCACGCGCCTACGAGCTTCGGCATGATGCTCTTCCTTTCAACCGTTGGCGTCACGCCCGAGCGGCCCTCAGGCTTTGGCCACGTCGGCGTCGCACTCGCGACCTCGATGGTCGCTTTGGTTAATTTCGTCGCGTTGATGTTTCTCATGCGAAAGCGACTAAGCCGAATAAACGGCCGTGAGATTCTGGCATCGTTCGTCCGTGTCGCGCTCGCGTCCGCCGCGATGTCAGTCGTCGCGTATTTGAGCTATCAATGGCTCGCTGGCCATTTCGTCGCAAAGCCGTTTTACGTAAGATTAATTGAGGCGTTCGTGCCGATCGCGCTCGCCGGGATTACATTTTTGATCGCCGCTAAGTTGCTACGTATCAGCGAACTCGAAAAGATCTGGGCAAATCTCAGTCGGCGATTCGTAAAATAACTTTGCGTCCTTTGCGGCTTTGCGGGAAATCAGATTTTTGCCCGCAAAGACGCAAAGACCGCGAAGAAGACTCAAAGATTATGGCGTTGATACTACCCTTTAAGGACATTCACCCAAAGATCCACGACACGGCATTCATCGCAGATGACGTTCACATTATCGGCGACGTCGAGATCGGCGAAGACGCGAATATTTGGTTCGGTTCGGTCGTTCGCGGCGATGTCAGCTACATCCGCATCGGGGCGAGAACGAATATTCAGGATATGACGATGATCCACGTCAGTTCGAATTTCGGCCCGACCATCATCGACGAAGAAGTAACCGTCGGCCATCGTGTGACATTGCACGGCTGCCACGTCGAGCGTCAGTGTTTAATAGGAATGGGCGCGACATTGATGGACGAGGCACGCATCGGTGAACAATCTATCATCGGCGCGGGTTCGCTGGTCTCGCCCGGCACCATCATCCCGCCGCGAGTGCTCGCTCTCGGTTCGCCCGCACGCGTCAAACGCGAACTCACCGACGACGAACTCGCCTATCTTGATAAGTCGTGGCGAAACTATGTCGAACTCAAAAAGCATTACAAAAATTAGCCACGAATCACACGAATGTCACTAATAAAACCGGCTTTATTCGTGCTATTCGTGTCATTCGTGGCTAAAATAGTTCTTTATGTCTAAGACCAATCCAGCCCGCGGCATGCGCGACTTTTTGCCCGCTGACGTTCGCAAACGCGAATACGTCATCGGCGTCATAAAGCAGGTTTACGAAAGCTATGGCTTCGAGCCGCTGGAAACACCCGCCGTAGAAAACCTGGAAACTCTGACCGGCAAGTACGGGGAAGAAGGGAATCAACTCATTTATAAAATATTAAAGAGAGGTGAGAAGTTAGAGGAGAGTTTGGTAAACCGCGATATTAGAGCCGGAGCAGACGGTTTTGATGCCACTGATTCGGGTCTCGCAGACTTGGCTTTACGTTATGATCTGACCGTTCCGCTCGCCCGCGTCGTCGCAAACAACAAAAACGAGCTGCCAAAATTCTTCAAACGCTACCAGATCCAACCCGTCTGGCGCGCCGACCGCCCTGCCCGTGGCCGGTTTCGAGAGTTTTATCAGTGTGATGTTGATGCCATTGGTTCCGATTCGATGGTAGTTGAAGCAGAATTGATTTCCGCAGTAAGTGAAATTTTGACGCGATTAAATTTCGACGATTTTGTTATCAAAGTAAATCACCGCGATTATCTCTTTGGCGTATTAGAGTATGCAGGAGTTCCAGAAAATCAACGAACGGAAGTGCTTATAACGATGGATAAACTTGACAAGATTGGCTCAGCCGGAATTCGAGTCGAACTTGATGCTAAAAATATTAAAGACGAAATCATAACAAAAGTTATGGCTTTCGTTGATCTCACAGTTTCACATCCTTCGTATATAAAGGGTGCGATCGACGCAACGGTTGCAAATCCGAATCAGTCGCTTGAAGACAATGAGGATTTGCTCGCTCGGCAAAATGAGGCATACACAAAAGGTTGGATAGATGGCTCTGCGGATCTTTTACAACACTCACCGATGGCTAAACACGGAGTAGAACAGTTCAATAAGACATATGACTATTTACGCGGAAATCCGGCGTTTGGACATGTTCGTTTTGAGCCGTCATTAGCCCGCGGACTGTCGTACTACACCGGCACGATCATGGAAATAAATGTCGACGGGATCGGTTCGCTCGGCGGCGGCGGGCGGTATGACGGTTTGATCGGGATGTTTGGCAAAGAGCAGATTCCGGCATGCGGTTTTAGCTTGGGGCTCGAGCGGATTTTGGTCGTTATGGAAGAGCGCGGGATGTTCCCGCCTGAGATATCGGACTCGACGCTGGCTGATGTGATGGTGACGATATTCAACGAAGAAACCGTCGCTGATTCGCTCAAGCTCGCCGCCGAACTTCGCTCACAGAATCTTCGCGTCACCGTTTACCCCGAAGCCGACAAGCTCGGCAAGCAGCTAAAGTACGCAGATTCGATCCGCGTTCCATACGTCTGTGTCCTCGGCGAGAGCGAGATCGCCGACGGCAAGGTCACGCTCAAAAACATGAAGACCGGCGAGCAGAAAACCATTGACCGAAACGGCGTCGCCGCAAACGTGTTATCCTAACCACTCGGTATGAAGACCATCTCAATCCTCGGCTCGACCGGCTCGATCGGCTGTAACACTTTAAAAGTAGTAGAACATCTCGGCGATATTCGCGTCGTCGCGATGGCTGCCGGGCGAAATATGTCGAAGTTCGCCGAGCAGATTGCCAAGTTTGAGCCCGAGCTTGTGTCGTGTGAGGACGAAGGTTGTGCCCAAATTTTGGAGCGGGAACTGCGTGAACTCGGCGCGAGCGTTCCGCGTATTTTATTGAACTCAGACGGGTTAGTCGCCGTCGCGACGCATGAACAGGCCGAAACGGTCGTCTCGGCTACGGTCGGTGCGGTGGGCTTTGTGCCGACGCTGCGAGCTATCGAAGCAGGCAAACGCGTTGCGCTTGCGAACAAAGAGACGCTCGTGATGGCGGGCGAGTTAATGACAGCCGCGGCTGCAAAATCCGGCGCCGAGATCTTACCGGTTGACAGCGAGCACAACGCGATTCACCAATGCTTGCGCGGCGAAAAGCGGAGCGAAGTTAAGCGGCTAATATTGACGGCGTCCGGCGGGCCGTTTCGTGAAAAGACAACAGCCGAGATCGCCGCCGCGACACGCGAAGAGGCGCTCGCTCACCCGAACTGGGACATGGGCGACAAGATCACGATCGATTCGGCGACGCTGATGAACAAAGGCCTCGAGGTCATAGAGGCGAAGTGGCTTTTTGGCTTTGACGCCGATCAAATCTCGGTCGTTATTCATCCGCAGTCAATTGTTCATTCGTTGGTCGAGATGGTCGACGGCTCGATCATCGCGCAGTTGGGCGTGACCGATATGCGGCACGCGATTCAGTACGCACTTACGTATCCCGAGCGTCGCGAAAATTGTCTGCCGCCGCTCGATCTCGCGGAACTGAGCAGGCTGGATTTTGACGAGCCTGACACCGAGAGGTTTCCATGCCTCGATCTGGCATACGAGGCGCTCAGAACCGGCGGCACGATGCCGACCGTTCTAAACGCCGCGAACGAAGTCGCGGTCAACGCATTTCTTGAAGGGAAGATTCGACTTTCGGAGATCGCTGAGATCAACGCGAGCGTGATGAGAGCCCACAAAACCGCTGCGATCACTGATCTTAACGACGTTTTGCGAACCGATGCCGACGCCCGTCGTGCGGCCGAACAGCTTCTCGTAGCGAGCCTAAATTCCGCCGCGATCATGAATTAGTTGACTCACGCCAATCGCCACTCTACACTTTTTATAAGATGACTGATATTTTAATCGCAATCTTGGCCATAATTTTCGTGCTCGGCGTGGCGATCAACATCCACGAGCTGGGCCACTTTCTCGTCGCAAAGTTTTTCGGCATGCGTGTCGAGGCGTATTCGTTTTTTGGCCTAGGCCCACGAATTTGGGGTTTTAAGGTCGGTCACACCGATTATCGGATCTCGGCGATACCGCTCGGCGCTTACGTAAAACTCTACGGCGACGAGTCGAATGTCGGCCTCGAAGGCAAAGATGAGACAACCGATCCGGTGCCGGCATCTGAGCTTTTCGAGCTGCGTCCACGTTGGCAAAAGTTTCTCGTGATGATCGGCGGGCCGTTTATGAACATCGTGCTCGCACTCTCGATTCCGTTCGGCCTTGCACTTGGTTATGGCGTGCCGACAAATCCGGCTCCGATCGTCGGTTTTGTAAAAGCGGGCGGTGCCGCTGAGAAAGCCGGAATCAAGGTCGGCGACCGGATTGTGAAATTCGACGGTGCGGAAAGCCCTTCGTGGGATCGCATTCAGGACGACGCGCTGCTCAATCCTGAAAAGCGAATGCCGCTGACCATCGAGCGCGACGGCGGGCGCGTCGAGCTTACAATCTCTCCGACTAAAGTTACTGAGAACGGACAATCCGGCGGCGTTCTCGAAATGGCAGCGGATACCGGCGCCGAACCGGTCGTCGTCGGCAGTCTTGATCCCGAATTGCCCGCGGCGAACGACGGCGTTAAGGTCGGCGATTGGATAACGTCGGTGAATGACAAGACGATCCGCAACGTGCAAGAGATGAAGTCGATCGTCACAGAGACAAAAGATCAACCGATCAAACTTGCTATCGACCGCAACGGCGAAAAGATCACGCTCACAACTCGCGCCGGACAAAAAGATAACGACTGGCGCATCGGCGTCGGCTTTGACCCGAATCTTCTCAACCGTCGCGAACCTGTCGGAGTCCTCGGCGCGGCTTCGTGGGCAGTTACGCAAAACCTGCGCATCTTGCGAGTTACCGGCAAAGCTCTCGGCCAGGTCGGCACGGGCGAACGCTCGGCACGCGACACGGTTTCGGGGCCGATCGGCATCGGACAGATCATCGTCAACACTGTTTTCAACGGTGGCTTTCTTGGCCTGTTGCCAGTGCTGATGATGATCAGCCTATCCTTGGGCGTGATGAATCTGTTGCCGATACCGATGCTCGATGGCGGTCAGATCATGGTGCTGGGCATCGAAAAAGTTATGTCGTGGTTTGGCAAAACGCTGTCGATGGCGTGGCGTGAGCGCATCCAATTGACCGGTCTAGCGATTGTTCTGTTACTAATGGTGACCGTGATCTTTTTTGACGTTTCGCGGCTGATCGGGAAGTAGAA
>JANOGL010000387.1:0-1924 GCA_031405985.1 Acidobacteriota bacterium
TGGATAGAGTCGTTCACGATCAAATGATTTTGTGACAAATTCCTCAAGTTCCGTCACTGACAACGCTCGCTCGTTCTTGGGTTGCGTGAGAATAAGATACTCAGCCTTTGGCTGCAAAATCTCTAGTATTCTGCCGACGTCTTTATCATTCATCGCTCCAAAAATTAACGTGATCCGTCGCGTCTCATATTCGTCGAGAAAATCACGCAATGCTTTTGCACCACCGACGTTGTGCGCTCCGTCGAATAGGTAACGCGCTTGGTACTCAAGTCGTCCGGGATGACGAGCGTTTTCGAGACCAGCCAAAATGTGATCATCGGAAATCGTAAATCGAGCGCGCAGTTTATCGACAACGGCGACCGCAACGTTTGCGTTCTCGACCTGATGCCGGCCTTTCAAGCCAAGCACCGAAGGCGGAAACACGAGCGGTAGCGAGTGTGCGCAACTCGCATCCGTCACAACTCGAGCTCCCTCCCAACAGGTCGGGTTTCCGCCCTTTGTCCGCAGAAGTCTGTCCTCGATTACTGCGAGAAGAGCTCGGTCTTGGTCACTGACGACAACCGCTTCGGTATCGGCGCGAATTATCGCCGCCTTTTCCGCAGCAATTTGTTCGATCGTATCGCCCAGATATTCTTGATGATCGTAATCGATCCGCGTAATTGCAGCTATTTCAGCATTTGCGGCCGTAGTCGCATCGAGCCGTCCGCCGAGACCGGTTTCGAGAATGGCGAGTTCGACTTTTGCCTCTGCAAACGCGTGCAAAGCGATTGCGGTGACTTGCTCGAAAAAAGTCGGCGTGTATTCAAGCTCACGGCTCGCAACCAATCGCTCTGCTATCTCGCGCACATGCGATGCGTTATGAGCGAAGTCGGCTTCGCTAATGTCGCGGCCATTTATGTTTACGCGTTCAGTGATCGACACCAGATGCGGCGAAGTAAAAACTCCTGTGTCGATATTTGCTTCGAGACAGATCGAATTTAGAAACGCACAGACCGAACCTTTGCCGTTTGTACCGGCGACTTGAACTTTCAGGTAATTATTTTGCGGATCGCCAAGCGCAGCGAGCAGCTTACGAATGTTACCGAGGCCGAGCTTCATCGTCTCGACCTCGTTGCCGAGCGAGTAGAGATATCTTACCGATTCGTCAAAATCCACTGAGGAACATTCTTTAATATCGGGCAAGCGATGGCAACTAACACTTGATTTTTTTGGCTCAAGGCGTAAAGTTTGAAAAACGACCCGAAATGCACAGCAGCACCATAATACTCGGCACAGGCAGCGTGATACCCGAATTGGCGGTTCCGAATTCGCAGTTCGAATCGAACGAATTTTACGACCGCGACGGCAGGAGAATCGAGCGGAGCGGTGCAGAGATCACGGCAAAGCTCGAGTCGATCACGGGCATCAAGGAACGTCGATACGTGCCGTTCAATCAGGACTCGATTGAGCTAATGACGGATGCGTCACGACTGGCTGTCGAAGATGCCCAGCTCGATGTAAACGATCTGTCCGGCATTATCGTCGCTCACAACGCCGGTAACATGGTGCCGCAGACGGGCGCCTTTCACACCGTTCCAAACCTTGCTGCGAGGTTAAAGAACGCTCTCGATTGCACAAATCATGAATGTTTCGCATACGATGTTCTGTTCGGCTGTCCGGGCTGGCTGCAGGGCGTCGTCCAGGCACAACAGGCTATCAGGTGCGGCGATGCAAAACACGTTTTGGTCACGGGGCTAGAGATCGCGTCACGAATGCTCGATCCGCACGACGTCGATTCGATGATCCTCGGCGACGGATGCGGCGCATGCGTCGTCTCTCAATCGGACGATACAACCCGCGGCATCGTGTCATATTCGACCTTTTCACATGGGCAGGAAGACAACCGGATCATCTATCTCGACAAATCTAACAAGCCGGGCGTAAA
>JANOGL010000416.1:0-1815 GCA_031405985.1 Acidobacteriota bacterium
ATTTAAGCGATTCGGCTGCTGAATGATCGACACGCTGCCTCGGCCGTCTCGCTTGCGAACAGTTATGTTCGTCGTGCGACGCGACAACGAGCCGGTCATGTTCTGCGACGACGTACTTGTCTGATTGCCGCTGACGTTCTCTGCGTAGATCGTGCTGCCGCGGATTATGATATTCGCGCGATCGTCGACGCGACCGCTCCAAAACGCCGTGCCGGTCGCGGTTCCTTGGCCGGGATTCGGTGGATAGGTCGGCGGGTAAGTCGGCGGAAGATTGCCGAGCGGGACGTCATATTGTCGCGATCGGTTGTTAAAGCCGTCGTCGTAGCCTTGCTGAAAATACGCCGCGATATTCGCGTCATAGCCGCCGCGAGCGTTCTCTATCGATCTGCTCTGCGTGCCGTTTCGGCGATCGCTTTGCCCGATCGAGTAGCCCGAGTCGTACGCATTTCGTTGCGAATTTGTCCAACGCGTCGTCGGTCGAATGCTGTCGTAACCTGCGTTATAACCGTCGCGGAAAAAGTCTTCGTATTTCCTTTCGTACTTGTCGCGATAGCGTTTGTAATCGCTGTTGCGGTTGTTGCGAGCGTCGTTCGAGCCATCCTGATAGCCTTCGTTGTAATAACTGCACTTGATTGTGCCCTGAGTATTCGGGTCGCATTGAGCTGACGCCGTAACGCCGCTGAGCGCGACCACGCAAAAAACAAAAGTTAGTAATAATAATTTTTTCATAACGATCCTCGGGAATATTCCTGTCAAAAATCACCGACCTTCAGATGAGTGATGCAATCAACGCGATGCAATATTTTTCTTCTTCTTCTTCAGTCCCACCTTTTCTCCTTCTTAAATCTTTTAAGTACCATGTCGCGTCGCAGCTTTGGCAAGCGATCGATGAATAACTTGCCATTGCAGTGATCGGTCTCGTGCTGAAACGCGCGTGCAGCATAGCCCTCGGCTTCGCGCTCGAACCATTCACCCTTTTCGTCCTGCGCTTTAAGGCGCGCTTTCTGCGCCCTGACGACAACCGCCGGCACCTTGCCTACGGACAGACAGCCCTCTGACCCAGACTGTTCGCCGTCGCCTCCAACGATCTCGGGATTTGCGGCGATCAGTTTCACGCCTTCGCAATCCATCACAAAGAGCCTTAAATTTAACCCGATCTGCGGTGCGGCGAGTCCGACGCCTTCGGCAGCGTACATCGTCTCGAACATGTCCGCGCACAACGCGGCGAGTTGGTCGTCAAACTCAGTTACCGGCTGACCAGGCTCGGCGAGAACTTTTTCCGGATACTCCGTGATTCGTCGAACGGCCATCACTATCTCGGGATTACGCCGGATCGCGCCTCACGGCGAAAATCACGTTTTGCATTAAAACCCTTTTCTTCACGCGCTAGACATTCCCAGCAAACGACGCGCAGCTCGTTCGTCGGCGACAAAAATGTATTGTAATTATCAGTCTCGCGGTCGCATTCAGCACACACGGCGGTTTGTTCGTTTTTCTTTTCACTCATCGGCGCTTCTTTAGCAGATATAACTTCTCAAGATAAAATTCTTTTTCTATTTCTATAGTGTAATTTGCTCGAACGAAATTTTCCAATGGCACGCACGCCTTCGTTACAAGACACTTTTCATTAACAGCGAGCCAAATCTGCTCAGCGTCGGGCGGAACCTCTGAGATCACGAAATCAGTTTGTTTTTGAAGGCTGGTTTCACTGCCAAACGCTGCTTCCTGATCGAACTCGAAAAACTTTTCGTCAGGTAGAATTTTATTAACGCCGCGATAGTGATACGGCAAGGCCAGCGCGTCGAACGTCGTAAA
>JANOGL010000485.1:0-2368 GCA_031405985.1 Acidobacteriota bacterium
GAGCGCCTTTCTGTGCGCGAATTTTCAGCAGCCGTGCTTCATCGTCTTCATAGATCGTTTCGACCCAACCGCTCTCGAGCGCCTTGGCGATCATATCGGTGTTCTCTTTTGCGTCGGCGAAAATGTAATTCGCGCCAAAGCGTTCGCGGATCAGCGGCGCAGGATCGTCGATCTTGCCCTCGGTCAGATCTTTGAGTAGCGAGTAAAGCTCAGAATTCTCGGTGTAAAGATAATTAGGGTCGAGGCCGTAGACGTACCGGTGCTTTGTATCGTAGAAAAACATCTTCGGGAAATCGTCCCACGTGCAGTTAAAGATGATCTCGCCCGCGGGAATATTATCTGCTCCGGTCTCGTCGAGCCCAGTGGCGAATTCCATCGTGCGACGGTACTTGTCGCCGGGCTCGTTCGTCTTTATGTTGTCGATCATGCCCGCCTCGTCAAAGCCAAAGCGATGCAAGCCGACGAGATTGTAGAACCAAAAGATGCAAAGCAGAACGCCGACGACCCACGGGGCGGCCGCACGTGCCGCAACCCACCACTCTTGTTTTTCCGTGAGTTTAGGCGCGTCGGTGTATGGCCCGATGTCGCGTTGAAATTCTTCCGGTAATTCTGCCGCCTGTTTTGTCGTAAACGCCTGCCACGCAAAAGCCGCAAACAATATCGCGAACGGCGGGAAGTATTCGGCAAAACGCTTTGAGCGGAACTGCGCCGCAAGCAAAATACTCGTAAACACCAGGAAGAACGTCGCTTTCTCTGGCAGCTTGCCGCCACGCGGAACAAAAAGAATGTAGCCGATCAACATCGCCGCTAGAGCGATCGGGAAATTCATCAGCAGCTCCATTCCCGAGTATGAATACCATTCGCCACCGACCGCAACGGCGAAGTCACTGCCGACTTTGAACTTCGTCCAAAAATGCTCAAGGAATAGCCCGATGTTCTGCGGGAAGTATGGGTTGATGATATTGCCCGCGACCATTCCACCGGTTGTGAAGGCAACCGGCCGCCATTCGAAGCGGCGTTCGTTCCAACCGATGATCGCCGTCCAAATTATCGCCGCGAACCAAAGCAGCGGAAACAAACTGTAAGTCCACACAAACGCGAACATCAACGGCAGCAGCCATTTGTAATTTCGTTCAAACAGCAGATAGATGCCAAGCACCGTGATGATGATCGTGAGCGGCGGCGCCTTTGCCATGTTCATGCGGTAGAAGAAGGCGTTTGAGCAGGTCATGATCGCGGCGAACCAGATGAGCTGATACTTCACGTCGTAGCGGTAGAGCAGCCAATACACCGAAAAAATCGCGAGCGTCGCGTAAAAGATCGCCGCGACCTTTGCCGCCGTTACGGGTTCGAAGAACCACAGAAACGGGATCTGCAAAAGGTGAAAAAGAAAGTGATGATCGGCGTAATCTTTTGCATTGAGAACCGTCAGCGGCAGCCATTCGAATGTAGGCAGCCACTTGAACTGTTTGAAATTTTCCCAAAGCAACGACGACCATTTGATGTGATAGTAACCGTCCCAGTCGCCGCAGCAGATCGCGTCGGTCCGTGTCTGCAAAAACGACATCACCATCAACGTCGCTACAAGACCGAAGATCAGATAGATAACGCGCGTCGCTTGCTCGCTGTCGAGATATGCGCTCCAGCTTTGCTTTTTGGCGGTTTTCGTGTCGCTTGGTTCGTTTATTATTTCTTTCATGAGTGCGATGAATAAGGGAAAAAGTATCACGCCCGGCAAATCGCGGGCAAGCTCTGTTTACCATTCACCGTTTACCGTTTACCATTTTAAGTGATGTATCCGAAAGGCAATCTTCTTATTCCGGCGTCTCACGGTCAGATCGACGCGATCATAACGGAACCGACAGGTGAACGACGCGGCGTCGCGCTCGTTTGTCATCCGCATCCGCTCGGTGGTGGAACGATGCACAATAAGGTCGTCTATCGAGTCGCAGCGGGTTTGGTAGACGCAGGTCTGACCACACTGAGATTCAATTTTCGCGGCGTCGGAGCATCCACGGGCGAGCACAACGAAGTTGAAGGCGGCAGAGAAGATGTCCGAGACGCTTTGGAATACTTGTCGTCGGAATATCCGGACGAAGAAATTACGCTCGCAGGTTTTTCCTTCGGCTCACGCACGGGCATGGAGGTCGGCATGGCAGACGATCGTGTTGTTCGGTTGATCTCGGTCGGCACGCCGGTTGAGAAATACCGCGATTACGATTTTTTGACGCGAGTCGAAAAGCCGATACTATTTGTTCATGGCGACGCGGACGAATTCGGCTCGGTAGAAAATTTGAAGAAGCTTGTCGATCAAATATCGACAGCCGAAATTGTTGTTTTTGAAAACTGCGGACATTTTTTTGACGAG
>JANOGL010000017.1:0-3176 GCA_031405985.1 Acidobacteriota bacterium
CGATCTTCCAGCAATTTACGGACGTTTTCGTTGCCTTTGGCCATCGGTTCGTATAAGATTATCACGTAAATTTATGACAATCTATCGCAGTTTTATAGGCGGGAAGTGGATCGACTCTGCTGCCGGCAAAACGATTCCGAATATCAATCCGGCTGACACGCGCGACATCATCGGCGAAGCGCAGCTTTGTACGCGCGACGAAGCGCGAAGCGCGGTCGAGGCGGCTTACAACGCATTCAAAAGTTGGAAGCGCACACCGGCTCCGGCTCGCGGTCGCATTCTGACCGTGATGTCGCGCCTAATGGAGCAACACAAAGAGGAACTCGCGCAGTTGCTCACACGCGAAGAAGGCAAAACGATCAGCGAAGCCCGCGGCGAAGTGCAGCGTGCGACAAACGTCGTCGAATTCTGCGCAGGCGAAACGCGTCGGATGACGGGCGAAACTATCCCAAGCGAGCTGCCGGCGAACTTTGCATACACGATCAAAGAGCCGCACGGCGTCGTCGCGCTCATCACGCCGTGGAATTTTCCGGTCGCGATTCCTATCTGGAAGATCGCACCGGCACTTGCCGCAGGCAATACCGTTGTTTTCAAACCTGCGTCGAACACACCATCGACCGCCGTTCGTATTGTCGAATTATTTAAAGAAGCCGGCGTGCCCGACGGCGTGCTCAATCTCGTCATCGGTTCCGGGTCAGAAGCTGGAGACGAGATCGTAAATCATCCGGCTGTGCGGGCGATCTCGTTTACGGGTTCGAGCGAGATCGGTTTTAAAATGTATGAGCAGATCGCGCGTCGAGGCATTCCGTTTCAGGCCGAAATGGGCGGCAAGAATCCAGTCGTCGTGCTCGAAGATTGCGACATGGATCTCGCCGTCGAACACACTGCGCAAGGTGCATTTGGATCTACCGGACAACGTTGCACAGCGACATCGCGGGCGGTGGTGGTCGATAAAATTGCGGACCAATTTGTGGAGAAGATCGTTGCTCGTGCTAGAAGCTTTAGGCTAGGCAACGGGGCGGACGAATCCGTTCACATCGGCCCGTCGGTCGACGAATCGCAATTCAACACTGTTCTAAAATACATCGACATCGGTCGCGAAGACGGTGCGACGCTGCTTTGCGGTGGCAAAAAAGCTGCGGGCGACGGGCTCGATAACGGATACTTTGTCGAGCCGACGGTTTTCGATCACGTAACGCCCGACATGCGTATTGCTCGCGAAGAGATTTTCGGGCCGGTGTTGTCGATACTGAGAGTAAAAGATTTTGACGAGGCGATGACCGTTGCGAACGATAGTGAATACGGCTTGTCGTCCTCGATCTTCTCTAACGATTACAACGACATCACGCGATTTGTCGACGAGATCGAGAGTGGAATGACGCACGTGAATTCACCGACGACCGGCGGCGAAGCGCACATCCCGTTTGGCGGCATCAAGGCCACCGGCATTGGCGCCCGCGAACAGGGCTCGACCGCGCTCGATTTTTACACCGAACTGAAAGTTGTTTATGTCGATTACACCGGCCGCAAACGCGAAGGGAATTTGTATTAAGGAGATTTAGCCACAGAGGACACAGAGTTACTGAGGACTGAATTTTGTTTTCTCTGTGTCCTCTGTGGCGAAAAAATTATGGAACCGAAAGAACAAAAATCATCACTAAAAAGCGCGATCGAAAAGCACAAGGAATTTCTTTTTCCGGCCGTTGCGACCTACTACCAGGAGCCGCTCGCTCTCGTTAAAGGTGAGGGCGAGTACGTCTGGGATGATCAGGGGAACAAGTATCTCGATGCCTTTGGCGGGGTGTTGACGGTTAGCGTCGGACATGCGAATCCGCGGGTTAATGCGGCGTGGAAGGATCAGGTTGATAAGATCGCTCATATGTCGACGCTCTACGCCAACGGGCCGCAGGGCGATCTGGCGGAGAAGCTGGCCGAGATCACGCCGGGGAATTTGAAGAAATCGTTCTTTTCCAACAGCGGCACTGAGGCCGACGATACCGCAATTCTTGCGGCGAAGATCGCGACGGGGAATAACGAGATCGTCGTTTTGCGGCACAGCTATGCGGGACGTTCGGCAACGGCACTTTCGACGATCGGGCATAAGACTTGGAAGCCGATCGCATCGCAGGTTGCGGGTGTTGTTCATGCGGCGGCTCCGTATTGTTATCGGTGTCCGTTCAAGCTCGAATACCCTTCGTGCGGCGTCGCTTGTGCGGATGATGTTGAGGAATTGATAAATACGACGACGACCGGCAACATCGCGGCGTTTATGGCCGAGACGATCCTCGGCGTCGGCGGGTTTATCATTCCGCCGAAGGAATATTTCCCGCGTGTTGCCGAGATCGCTCGATCTCATGGCGGTCTGTTCATCTCCGACGAAGTCCAGGCCGCTTGGGGCCGGACGGGCGACAAGTGGTTTGGCATCGAGCATTGGGGCGTCGAGCCGGACATCATGACCTCGGCAAAGGGAATGGGCAACGGTGTTCCGATCGGCTGGACTATCGCAACGCCCGAGGTCGCCGATGCGTTCCCGGGACTGACGTTCTCGACATTCGGCGGCAATCCCGTCTCGTCGGCAGTCGGCCTTGCGGTTATCAACGTGATCGAAGAAGACGACCTCCGCACAAACGCCCGCGTCGTCGGCGATTATTTCCATAATGAACTGCTCAAATTGCAGGAGAAATACGCCTGCATCGGCGACGTTCGCGGCATGGGCCTGATGCTCGGCATCGAGTTGGTCAAGGACCGCAAGACAAAAGAGCCTAATCCCGAAGCCGTCCTCAAAGTCTTTGAAGAAACCAAACGCCAGGGCGTCCTCATCGGCAAAGGCGGCCTCTACGGCAACGTTATCCGGACCGGCGTCATGCTCAATTCAACCACCGATTCGATCGACAAGGTCATCGAGGCGTTGGATGCTGGCTTGGCTCTTTGTTAGAAACATTTGCCACGGAGAACACGAAGGCCGCTGAGAAATTTCCTCTGTGTTCTCTGTGAACTCTGTGGCTAAACTACACGGACATTGTGATCTATGGACATAGTTTTCGAATTAGAAGGTCTCCAATTTGAATGGGATGAGGAAAAATATGCTGTTAATCTTCGGAAACATAGAATAAAATTTGAAGAAGCAGCTGAGGTTTTCCTCGACCCTGAACAGCAATTCGGAGACGCATCGGTGG
>JANOGL010000030.1:0-9188 GCA_031405985.1 Acidobacteriota bacterium
GGCGATACCGGCTGCCGCGACAGAGTCCAATATCGGCATAACGAACCTGGATTATATCAGCCAATGCGAAACAAATCGCAATTCGTTATCCGGATTATCTCGGCGTCGCGGCAGCCGGTATCGCCTGAGTTATTGCGTTGAAAAACGCGATGAAATCTTTTGTCGAATCGGCACCCTCGGCGTAATGGATCATCGCGACACTTAGATTGCTCGGGTCGAGTATTACGCTAAAGCCGTTCTTTTGTGCATATTCATCGATCGCTTTGCCGATCTCTTGTGAGATAGGGCCGATCAAAGCGGCACGTCGCTTTGCTACGTCGTTTTCCGCCACGGTCTTTTCATAATCGAACTTGCGTTTCAGATTCTCGCCTTCTTCTCGCTTTGTGTTGTAGGCAACCTGGTTGAATTGCGCTGGCGGAAGCTTTTGCATATTTTGAAGTTCGGTTGAGATCGTCCCTAATCTGGTGTTCAGTCCGGTCAGCTCTTGATTCTTCGGCGCAAACTCGCGCTCGAGTTGTTTCAGAGCGTTTATCAACTTTGTGACTCCGGCTTTTTCATCATAAAACGCTTCCGAGTTTATAAAACCGATCTTTGCCGCCGCCGCGGGTTGAGCGAATGTTGAAACCGAAAAGACGATCGCTATCAAGAATGCGAAAGCTGCGAAACGAAATTTTGTCATGACTATATCTACTCCTTACATGATCAAAGGTCAGAGGAATTCCCCTGACCTCCGAGATAAAACTTAAAAAAACGACTATCGAGGCGTCGCCGTCGTTGCAGTTGTTGCCGGTCGCGCGTTGTAAAACGTAATGAAGTCCTTTGTGACATCGATCTTGTCATCGCCAATCGCGAGAAGAAGCCCGGCTTCGTCTTTCGCTATATCGAGGAGAAGCGTGAATCCTTTTTGTTTAGCAAAATCCTGAAGAGCCTTACCGATATCCTGCATGACCGGGCCGATGACGGCCTGCTGCCGCTTTTCGTAACGAGCCTTTGCGTCCTCCTGCTTGAACTTGAGATCGCGCTGGAGTTTTTCGGCTTCGTCGACCTTAGCCTGCACTGTTTTTTCATCAATCGGCACCCTTCCGGCTGTTGCCTGATCGCGGAACACCTGAATCTCCTTGGCAAGATTACTCAATCTGGTGTTCATCGTGTCGAGTTCCGTCTGTGTTGGCGTAAATTCCGTGTTGATGGCTTTCAGAGCATTAATATATTTGGTTATGCCTGCTTTTTCGTCGCCGAAGGCAAAAGTATTAATGATACCGATCTTTAGCGGGCCGGCAGGTTGAGCAGCACCGCCGTTCTGTGCAAACGATGAAACCGCAAAAACAGCCGCGAACACGAGGCTGACGACAAATAAACTTCCTCTTTTCATTATTTTAGCTATAACTCCTTAACCGATAGCAAAAGGCCGCTCACGCCGCCTCTTAATCTTTTACATCTGCTTTGAAACACAAACTGCGGGATTTGTTGCTTGGCGTTTCAAAAAGAAAAGCAATATTAATGAATCGACCGGTCAAAGTCAATCAGTAATTGCCTAGAATGTGCGTCCCACCGTAAACTTAAATCCGTTACGTTTGCCCGGCAAAAAGATGCCCGGCAACTCCTGCGTAAAGCCGATCTGCGCGTTCGGATTGTAATAATAGATCAGCCGAAACGGCACATTTACGATTGGCACCTGCACGCGAAATTCGACGCCGACGCTGGCCTTATAGTCGCTCAGCTTGCCAAATTTTGCTCCACCGACATTCAGCTGTGAATTTTGCTGCACCTCACCGCGAAGGAAAAGCGGCTGAACCTGCGGCGACAAGGTGGTCGGGCATCCGGCGCGATTTCCACGGCAAAACTCATTAATAAAGTCCGTTTTTGTCATTACGCGGCCGCGATAATAGAGTATGCTGCCAAAGCTACTCTCGAGCACCGGGGTATTGATCAGTCCCAGTGCCGTCAGGCGACCAAAACCCAAAAAAGTGTCGTCGGGCAGGAATTCACTGTTGATAACCTGCGGCCCAGTGCTGCGCAAATTAAAGACGGAACCGATGTCGCCAAAGAACGCCATAGTTGCCGGGCCAAAGATAGGTAATCGATATTCGACGTTTGCGAGCAGCTGCGTATCGCCGCCGATAAATCTGAAGTTTCGCGTAAAGAGCGCCGGGTTAGCACCGCCGATGCCAGTGAGTTGGCCGATAGTTCTGATATCGGCAGTGTCACGCGTGTTGAGGCCGGTGTTTGTGTCCGCCGTGCCAAAGCCGTTTGTAGCCACGACAACATTTCGGCTGGTGATATAAGTGTCGAATGGAGCGACGGGGCTGATGGCTCGCGATTCATAGCCGCGAATGTCGTTCTCACTGCCGAGAAAGAATCGCGAAAATGCAGGAACGCCGCCAATAAACGCCAGCGAGTTTGCACTGCGAACCTTGTCGGTGATCGCCCAAGTGCCAACGGTGGCGGCAATGACGCGAAACGCTAGCACCTCGGGACTTTTTGATTTCTTTTTGCGGATCGGGATAAATTGCGAATACTGAATCGTCGGCGAATACGTGCGAACATCGCCGCCGAGACCTGCAAATCCTAGCGAAACCGACAGCGATTTGCCGTTGTTTGTGTCGATGCCGTTTGCCGCCGGTTGCCGCGTGTCGTAAACAAACGATGCCGTTACCTGGCTCGTAATGATATTCGGCTGGCGATAAATGACCGGGATTCTTGCCGCCGGATCGGCAGCCTGGTTAACCTCAGGATCTTTTAATGTCGTCGCCGAAATTTGATACGTCAATCCGAGACGTGAAAATTGCGTGAAGCGGCGCTTTTTGAAAAACAACTCAGACAGCGGCGCAGTCGCGAAGACATTTGCGCCGTAAGTTCTCTGCGTAAACAGGTTGCTCTCATCCGTCGTAATCGTGCCGAGCGGATTAAAGAGCTGATTAAGAACGTCCTGATTCTGTGTCAAAAATGTCCCTTCGCCAAAAAACTGGTATTTACTTGCGAAGATCGAAAAGCCGACCGAGATCGGCCGATCGCGGAAATACGGTTCCTGGTACGAGAACTGGATGCTCTGCTGCCGGTTGCCTGCTCCAAGATTAAAGGAGAGGATCTCGCCGCGTCCCGCCAGATTGTTCGTCGAATATTCGAGCCCGAAGAACGATCCGCCGATGCCCGACAGTCCGCCGTTGAACGAGATCTGCTGGCGGCCTTTCTCTTTAACCTTAACGATTAGATCGACATCGCCCTTCTCTTCGTCAGTGCGAATTTCAACATCCTGTTCTTTGTCGACTGGGTCGAAGTATTGTGTTTGGTTGAGCCGCGCGACCGAGATTTCGAGATATTGCTGATTGTAGATATCGCCTTCGTTTAGGAGGAACTCACGTCGCATAACCTTATCGCGCGTAAACGTGTTACCGGTAAATTCGAGTCGCCGAAGCGTAAACTGTTTTCCTTCCTCGATCGCGAGTGTGATATCGACGATGCCTTCGTTAGGATTAGTCGGGTTGTCCTTAAAGACCGGGTCAAACTCGGCGCTATACTGAACAAAACCCTGCGACCCATAAGCCTTTTTAAGATCTTCGTAAACAGATTCCTGCAAACGCTTTCCGTCGACGATCTCACCTTTCTTCAAACCGACGCCAGCCAGAATCTGCTGCTCGGAGAAGATAGAGTTGCCCTCGACCTTTAGCTCACCGACGCGATAAACCTTGCCTTCCGTGACCGGCACGATGATCTTCAACGTGTCGTCAACCGATGTGATGAGCGGCAGCGGAAAATTTTTCAAGATAGGAAAACCCGTGCGTTTGAGGCCTTGTCCGACGACTTCGGGGCTGCCGATGCGAGCCTGAAAATAGCCCTTCGACCACATGTAAGTGCGGACATTGCGGTCGAGATCGTATTGCAGCTTTCGCATGTCAAGGATGTCCTGCCCTTTGACGCGAGAGATCAAACCGGTTTTTTTGACGAGTTGCAAAGCGTCGCGAAGCTCGCCATCCTTAAATTTTTCGTTGCCCTCGAACTCGATCTGAATGATGCGTGAACGCGCGCCTTGCTCGATGTTGAAGGTCAGTGCGATCGACGTCGCCGAAACTTCGTCCTCCTGAATCTCGACCTTTGCATTTGGATAACCTTTCGCGGCGAGCAGCTCGCGAAGTACCCGCGTAGCGTTGCGAGCCTTTACGGGATCGTAAACGGATTCTTTTGAGACGCCGACACGCTTTTCGCGAAATTCCTTAAGAATGTCGGACTCTTGCAACGCTTTTGCTCCTTTGAACACAAGGTCGCGGATGATCGGCAGCTCACGTACCTCGAAGATCACGTTGACGCCGCCGCGGATGCCGTCCTCGATCAGGACGCGCGTCGCCGTCTTGTCGAAAAAGTTCAGCGAAAGCAGCTCTTTGAGGTCACGCTCGAGAGCCGCGGGGTCGTAAACGTCACCCGGACGCGTCTTGATGTAATAAAGTAAATCCTCGTCACGCAGTCGGCGATTGCCCTGAATATCGACGTTCTCGACCACCTGCTGGACAGCGGGCGCGTTCTTTTTTGCAGTCGTGAGGTCATTGGCGGCCGCGGACGCAACCAAAACTGCCGAGACAAATACCGCAGTTGCGAGTGCTCGAATAATGTTCATAAATGCGGAACTTATCGTAAAAGACATGCAAAGTAAAAAAGCTCCGAGAAGCTTTTTGGCGATCAATTACCGGATTCAGACAATAGGATAACCCAATAAAAACGGCATTTCAACGCAAGATTTAACTTGCCTTTTGATTCAGCGAGGCAACGCGAGGTTGCCCTTACCCTAAGTCTTAACAAACTTCCGAATTATACAGGGAATTGAGCGGAACCGCGAATCGGTTGAACAACTTAGGCCTTTTGCGAAAGCTCTTTCTCAGTCTTTTTCGCACGAACCTCGCGAAAGGCAAGCTTGTCGCCCCGAGCGTAAACTTCGACGGTGCTGTCCTCGGCGATGTCGCCTTGGATGAGCGCTTCCGAAAGTTCGTCCTCGACGTAGCGCTGCAGCGCGCGTTTTAGTGGGCGTGCGCCGTACTTACGGTCAGCGCAGGTTTTGTCGATGAGCCATTTGCGGGCAGAGTCTGAAAGCACAACCTTTAACTCACGATGCTCGATGATCTGATTTAGGCGGGCGACTTGGAGATCGACGATCTGCAGCAGATCGTCGTCGGTAAGCTCGTCGAATAGAATGATCTCGTCGAGTCGGTTGATGAACTCCGGCGCAAAGGTCTCTTTAACCTTTTGCATCACTTCGTCTTCCATCTTCTCTCGCGAAGCGTTGGCGCCTCCCTGAAAGCCGAGTGAAGTTCGTTTTTGGATAACGCGGGCGCCGAGGTTTGAGGTCATTATAAAGATTGCGTGTTTGCAATCGACCGGCGTTCCTTGCGAATCGGTCAGTACGCCGTCCTCAAAAACCTGCAGCAAGATGTTGAAAAGATCGGGGTGCGCTTTTTCCACCTCGTCGAAAAGCACTACGGCGTACGGCGAGCGTCGCAGCTTTTCGGTGAGCTGTCCGCCGTCTTCGTGACCGACGTATCCTGGCGGCGAGCCGATGAATTTTGACACCGAATGTTTTTACATAAATTCGCTCATGTCGAAGCGAATAAGCGACTTTTCCGAACCGAACAAAAACTCGGCGATCGAACGCGCGACTTCGGTTTTACCGACGCCCGTCGGGCCGAGGAAAAGAAACGAGCCTACAGGGCGACTTGGATTTTGGAGGCCGGCACGCGATCGGCGAACCGCGCGTGCAAGCGCCGAGATCGCGGGCCGCTGCGATATTATTCGTTTGTGCAGGGCGGTTTCGATTCCCAAAAGTTTTTCGGCTTCCTGCTGCTTGACTGATGACACGGGAACGCCTGTCCAGCGAGCGATCACCTCGTCAACGTCGTCTTTTGTCACTTCGACGGCGAAGAACGAAGCGTCGAGCGACTGCAGTTCGAGCGAGATGAGTTGGTCCTCGTTTGCGGATGCGCGCTTCCAGTTTTCGACCGTTTCTTTCCATGAAGGCTCGCCGATGTTCTCTTTTTGATAACGCAATTTGGCGCGCGCACCGGCTTCGTCAAGAACGTCGATCGCTTTGTCCGGAAGAAAGCGGTCGGCGATATAGCGATTCGACTGCGTAACGGCCGAGCGAAGCGCGTCTTTTGTATAACGAAGCTGATGAAACGCCTCATATCGTTCAACGATGCCGGCGATGATCTCCAGCGCTTCGGCTTCGGTCGCAGGCTCGACACGCACGGCCTGAAAGCGGCGCTCGAGCGCTCGGTCTTTCTCGATAGTTTTGCGAAACTCGGCTGGCGTCGTCGCGCCGATACACTGAATATCGCCGCGCGAAAGCGCGGGCTTTAAGATGTTTGCCGCATCGAGCGTGCCTTCAGCCGAACCGGCACCAACCAGCGTATGCAGCTCGTCGATAAAGACGATGTTCTCACTGCTTTCTTTCAGCTCGGCCATGATCTTTTTCAGCCGCTCTTCAAATTGGCCACGATACTTCGTGCCGGCGACGATCAGCGATAGGTCGAGCAAGAGAATGCGTTTGTTTTCGAGAAAGGTGGGAACTTGTTTTTCGACGATACGCGTCGCGAGGCCCTCGATTATCGCTGTTTTGCCGACGCCCGATTCGCCGATCAGCACGGGATTATTTTTTGTGCGGCGGCAAAGAATCTCGATGATCCGCTGCATCTCGGCTTCGCGACCGACGAGCGGGTCGAGACGCCCTTCGGCGGCCTCGAGCGTAAGATCGCGGGTGAACTCAGCAAGGCTCGGCGTCTTAGAATTTTCTTTATTCGGAGCTGCGATGCCCGGCAGCACGTTGTGTCGCGACGCCTCCTCGCGAACGTCCGACAGCCGCAATCCATAACCAAAGAGTATCTCGGCGGCGATTGATTTTTCTTCGCGAACGATGCCGAGCAGCAGGTGTTCGGGACCGATGTGGCGATTTTTGAGCTGACGGCTTTCTTCGTTTGCGTAGAAGAGAATTTGCTTTGTCGCGGGCGAAAGGTGAAGTTCCGACGATTGCGGAATGCGGTCACGCAGGGTAATCCGCTCTTGAATGTCGCGCCGAATCGTATCGACCGTTATTGTGTGTCTGAACGGCAGAAAGCGGGCGGAGAGGGTTTTGTCTTCACGCATCAAGCCGAGCATAATGTGCTCGGGCGCGATGACTTGTGAACCGTATTGGAGCGCTTCGTAGCGGGCGAAAAAAATTACGCGTCGAGACCTCTCCGTATAGCGTTCAAACATAAAAACAACTCCGGCGTTTCGTTACTGACTATAACGAAAGCGTAGACAATAGCGCTTGATTTTACAAAACTAAATTACGAGCTTCCGCTTAGGATAGTTTTAATTAGCGGCGGAATCCACAAATAACACAGTAATTTACAGGAAATTTTGTAAAAACAGGTTGTGCGCCTAATTTGCCATCCGTGAGCGGGCGTCGATCTCGAACTTATCGTCGGCGATCTCTTTGACGAGAGCCTCGTCGCGCTTCGTGATGCTGCGAAGAGCTTTGCCCGCCGGGGCGAGTTCGACGCGCGACGTGATAACGCGAGAAATACGTTTTGGCAGGAATTTTGGTGCGATATTCGCTATCGAATCTGCTAATGACACTATGTCGCCGCCGCCCGGCCAGAGTGAGCGAACGACAGATTCGTCGGTGCGATTGATCAGACGCAGCAACGTCAAGGCAACGACATAAAGGTCATCGACCTGACCGATAAACGGAAAAACGTCGGGGATAAAATCGAGCGGCGAAACGACGTAGACGATCGCGGCGAGGAACAGCGCCTTCTCGGCCGTCGGCACGCGAGCGTCTTTGAGCAGTCGGCCGAGCAGCACGACCATGTTCGGCAAAAACATCAAGAAGCTGCGCATGCGGCCTTTTAGTTCGCTCTTTTCGCGTCTTTGCAATTTGTTTTTCTTCTCAGCCATCGCTTATTTTGTGCCCTTTCCTCAAAGTGTAGAGAATAGCCGATGTTTGAGCAAGTTTTACTGCGTCTGGTTGTATGGTAAATTCGTCTTCACATGGTCCTTCAAAAGATACGTGAGCGCGCCGCCGCCAACCTGCAGCATATTGTCTTGCCCGAGGGCGAGGACGTTCGCACCGTCGAGGCTGCGGCTACCTGTGCTCGTGACGGCATTGCAAAGATCACGGTTCTCGGCAACGATGAGAATGTGCGGGAGCTGGCCGCTCAGGCGGGCGCAAATCTGAATGGTGTAAACATCGTCGACCACCTTAAAGCTGGTGATTTCGGCCGCATGGCAACGCTGTATCATGAACTTCGCCGTGCAAAGGGCACGACGCTCGAAGAGGCCGAGCAAACCGTCAAAGACCCTCTTTATTACGGCAACCTCATGGTTCGCTTAGCACAAGCCGACGGCTCGGTCGCCGGCGCGACAAACACGACCGCCCATACCGTGGCGGCCGCGCTTCGCTGCATCGGAGCGCGCGAGGGCATGAAAACAGTTTCTAGTTTCTTCCTCATGGTTGTGCCGGATAGAAAGTTTGGCGTTCAAGGGGCGATGATCTATGCCGACTGCGGTGTCGTCATCGATCCTGACTTGAGCGAGCTTGCGGAGATCGCGATAGCGTCCGCCGAATCTTGCCGCGCGTTGCTCGAAGCCGAGCCCCGAGTCGCGATGCTCTCGTTCTCAACAAAGGGAAGCTCAAAACACGCATCGCTCGACAAGATCATAGAGGCGACTAAGACCGTAAAGGTGCGAATGCCAGATCTCTTTATCGACGGCGAACTGCAGGCCGACGCCGCGCTCGTCAAATCTGTCGGCGATTCAAAAGCCCCCGGTTCACAGGTCGCCGGTCGTGCAAACGTCCTTATTTTCCCCGACCTCAACGCCGGAAACATTGCCTACAAACTAACCGAACGCCTCACCGGCGGCACAGCCATCGGCCCCATTCTGCAAGGCCTCGACCGTCCGTGCAACGACCTCTCGCGCGGGTGTACAGCAAATGACATAGTCGACGCCGTTGCCATCACTGCGGTTCAATCGCAGGCCCGCAAGGCAAATTAATTTCGGAATTGTCGGGTTTCGGATTTACGTTTTTTCAAATCAAAGCGTTCACCAGGCTTCAAAATATTCAGCCGAACTGCGTCGCGTGGCTGGGCGTTCAGGAACATCACTTGCGACGTGCCGACTACGGTGAGTTTGCGGTTGTCTTCGATGAGGACGGCGGTGTC
>JANOGL010000037.1:0-7569 GCA_031405985.1 Acidobacteriota bacterium
TCGCCATCAATTCCTTTTTTGCGGTCGCAAATCGTTGCATCAGTTTGAGCGGTAGTTATCGAACATCATGTCGATGCCAAAGTCTTTCGCCTTGAGCTTTGCGATCACATCCTGCAGCGTGTCGCGGTCTTTGCCCGAGACGCGAACGGTCTCGCCCTGGATCGACGCCTGCACTTTCAATTTGTTGTCTTTAATAAATTTGACAACTTCTTTTGCTTTCTCGATCGGAATTCCCTGCTGTATCTTTACTAGCTGTCTGACCGTGCCGCCGGCCGCCGGTTCGATCGTTTGATAATCCAAAGCCTTTAACGAAACGCCGCGTTTGACGAGCTTTGTTTGCAAGATGTCGTTCATATTACGCAGTTTTGTTTCGTCCTCGGCAGATAGCTGCAGATCTTTGGCCTGTAGCTCAACGCCAGCGCGGCTGCCCTTAAAATCGAACCGCTGCGAAATCTCTTTTGTAGTCTGATTGATCGCGTTCGTGACCTCGGCGTAATCGGTCTTTGACACGATGTCGAATGAATTGTCTTTTGCCATGTAAAGTATCTTACCGCAGAGACGCGGAGACGCAGAGAGGGCAAAGCCACTTTTTACTTACTTTATTAATTAGGTTTTCTCAGCGGCTCGGCGTCTCTGCGGTTAGTTTCAGGTTAAAGAAGTCTAGGAAGTTCTGCGTGGTTTGATTTGCGAACGACTCGATCTCGACGTCGGTATATTCCGCTAAGAAGTTTGCCGTGTGAACGACAAAGCTCGGTTCGTTGCGCGTTCCGCGATGCGGCTCTGGCGTGAGAAACGGACAATCGGTCTCGACGAGCATCTTGTTAAGCTGCATTATCTCGGCGACCTCGCGCAGGTTGTCGGCGTTTTTGAACGTCACATTCCCGGCCCACGAGATCAAAAACCCAAGCGGCACAACCGCCTGCACCATTTCGAGCGTGCCGCCAAAACAGTGCATGATGCCGCCGCGAAACGGACCGCGGACGCCCTCGTCCGCATCGTTGTCGGAACATTCTTCGGTCAATATCTCAAGCGTCTCGTCGTTCGCCTCGCGACTGTGAACGATGATCGGCAGATCGAGTTCTCGCGCAACGCGAATCTGCCGTCTGAACACATCTCGCTGCACGTCACGCGGACTGTGATCGTAGTAAAAATCTAAACCGATCTCGCCCCACGCGATAACTTTGTCACTCGATTTTGTCAGCGAGATGAGATGCTGCTCGGCTTTGTCGTCATAAAGCTTTGCGTCGTGCGGATGAACGCCGACCGAGGTGTAAACGCTCGGATATTTTTCCGCCACCGCAACCGCGCGCCGAAAATCATCCGAGTGCGGATCGCCCGTGCCGATATTCAGCATCAGCTTGACACCGGCATCCAGCGCCCGCTGAACAACCTCGTCACGGTCGGCATCAAACTGCTCGCCGTCAATATGGCAGTGTGAATCTACGAAAATCAAGCGGCAGGTGTCTCCGAATTTGATTGCCGTGTCATGCGAATGTATTGCCTTAATGCATCGTTTACCGATTCCTCAGTGGGAAACTCATCAGCAATGTCGGGAGCGAGGCCTACCCTACGAACCATTTTGTTGTATTTCTCGGCGAAACGATTAGGTTTTGCTTTTGAGTAATCAAAATCGTAATGCGGTTTTAAATCATCATCTACTTCACTCATTTTCATGTTTCCGACGTTCGTCTGGATCGGCGCGTCGGGCGCTGATAATTCTAATAACATCGTCTCGCCTTTCGGTAAAGCTTACAACCAAAAGTCGCTGACGTTCCGAATACCCGATAATTATCTCACGTTTTTCTTCAATCGAATGTTCATCATCCCAAAATACCATTGCAAGCGGATCACCAAACACAGACTCCGCCTCCGGAAAACTAACATCATGTTTTCGAAGATTCGACGCCGCTTTTTCCGGGTCCCAATCAAACCGCATGGTATTTCATTATGTTAAAACGCAGCCTTACGCCCGCATCCAGCGCCCGCTGAACAACCTCGTCACGGGCCGCATCGGACTGCTCGCCGTCGATATGGCAATGTGAATCTATTAAGTTCATTCTGACTTTTTCGGCATTCCGGCCCCCTTAGCCGGCTTTGCCGCAATTGCGTTCAGATCTTGACGCCATAGTAGTAAAATTCTGCGTGCCGAAAAACAATCAATGTTCCGGCCTTATCGCAATAAATAATCGATACTCTACCATCTTGTGAGGCGACGATAGCAAAGACGTTCTGTGCTCGGTTTTCATACACAAAACGAGCCGCAGATTGATGACGAGTCCCGCCTAAAGCATCCAGATAATTCGGGTCTTCGTCAGTATATTCCCGTCCTCTCGAAGCAAGGTAAGAGGCTCGCTCCTCCTCCGTCTGAAATGAATCTTGAATCAGGATTTTCGTCGGGACGGCGTTACTCCTAATCTTTGCTCCGAGCGCCAAGACCCTTAGTTCTTTCGTTATGACCGTAGCCCCATCAATGGCAGTAAGTTGACCGATGAAATTACTGTCCTTTTCATATCGCCACGGCTCTCTAGTCAAGCTCGAATCGTTAGTCTCTTCTCGTTGCTTGGCAATATATTCGACTTCCTTTTCCTCCTGCCGGAGCTTATTTTCAATATGGCTATATGCGGGTGTTGGTCTCGTCGGACAATCTAAACTTACATCGAGTGCAAATTCCTTTGCCACTACCAGAAGAGTGCCGCCGTGCCGGTGAGAACTCATTCCGTTGATGATGTCGATGAAAAGTCGGTAGCGCTTTTGGTTACGTTCGATCTCGGACTGTGGCCTTCTTTCACCTTCGTAAGTTGAGTCGCCACTAAGAAGGCCGAGTAACGGCGAGGTTCTCGTGATGCGTTCGAGTCGTGAAAAGGTTAGTAAGTGCCTCGGCAGTAAAGATGTCGGACGCTCGCGTTGAATCAAAAGTTGGCCAGCGGCAAAGGCCGAAATTTCTAAACCGCGATAGTCGAAATAAGTCGAGGTAGCAGCTACTCCCCAAATCTCGATGTCACCTTCCCCGTTGAACCAGACACGAAGCTTTCTATTCGTGTCCGCGAATGCTGGAGCTAACTTTGCCAACTTATCAATTTTGATAGGCTTAGCGAACGAGAAAACGTTTGAGAAGCTCCCATGATTGTGACTTTGCGTATGCTCAGATTTTAGATGTTCAAACGCGGCTTCGGGTGGGGAAACAACAACAGAAAATCTATGATGTTTGCCTTCTTCTTCTCGGAGGCTTGCGTCGAATGTCGCCTCTAATATCGCGGCAAGTTTATCTTCGTCAAGCTTTGCAAGTTCGGACAAATAGACCTTTTGATACTTACCGTCACCGAGGCTTCTGTCCTGATTAACTTTTTGATAATCACCGAGGAGTTTGCAGACGCTCGGACGGTCAATTGTAAAGGTATTTGCCATACGAAAGCCTAGAAACTCGACCTAATAGGAGTAACGCAGCAGATTCCTGGTTTATTTCAACCTCGCACCGATTTTAACATCTTCTAAAAACGTCGCAATCGCGGGTGTATCGTCTTCGGTCAGCGAGGCGGCGCAGATCATGCCTTGAGATTCGAGCCCGCGCATTTTTCGTGGTTTTAGGTTGGCGACGACGACTACTTTGCGTCCGATGAGCTTCTCCGGTTCGTACCATTCAGCAAGGCCGGCGAGTATCTGCCGCGGCTTTTCTTCGCCGAGATCAACCTCGAATCGCAGCAATTTATCCGCGTCCGGCACACGCTCGGCAACTTTAATTTGGCCGACGCGAAGTTCGACCTTGAGAAAATCATCGATGGTGATGAAGTTGTCGGTTGTCGGTTCTTGCTTGTCGGCGTTCGCTGACCCAGTCACTACCGCTCCCGGTTCTGACTGTCCCGATTTGTCGGGACTGACTGCTGACTGCTTTTCAATTTCACTCATAATCTTACTCCTTTCAATTCGCGGGAAAACACCTATCGTTTCGCCGATCTTTGTTCCGATGGCTAGTTCGCCCCAAGTTAAGCTCGCAGGATCTAGTTTTGTAATATCATCGCCGAGCCCGATCTGCGCGTAGATATTTTTCGCGGCATCCGGCATCACTGGATACAGCAAAACGGCGAGCCAACGGAGCGTTTCGCTGGCACGATAGAGAACTGCGTTCAAAGTTTCGGCTTGCCGCTCGTCCTTGGCGAGTTCCCACGGCTTTGCGTCCGAAATCATCTTGTCAATGCGAGCGATAACCGTCCAAACGGTTTCGAGTGCCTGGCTAAATTCAAATTTATCAAAGCGCCGCAAAAACTCGTCGCGAGCATGCGTCACGACGGAGACTATCTCTTGACCGTCAGGGTTGATACCAGCTCGCCGGGCGTTCAGGTAGTTTTCTTCCGTTATCTTACCGCTTGGAATCGCTCCATCACGATACTTCGTGATCATCGAAAATGTGCGGCTAGCGAGGTTGCCGAGACCGCTTGCGAGATCGGCGTTTGCACGTTCGATCAGGTTTTCGTAACCGAACTTGCCGTCCTGTCCAAAGACCATGTCACGCAACGCAAAATAGCGCACGGCGTCCGTTTGAAAATATTTATGCAGCACGTCAACGTCGATCACATTGCCGAGCGTCTTACCCATCTTGCGCCCGTCGGCGTCAAGCCACATTCCGTGAGCAAAAACCGTCCTCGGCAGCGGCAAACCTGCGGCGTGCAAAAACGAAAACCAATAAACCGTGTGAAATCGTAAGATGTCCTTGCCCACAAGATGAACCGCCGGCCAAAATTTTTGGAAAGTTTCCGCAGATCTTTCGGCGCCGTGCCCGTCAACAGGCTTGGCAGTCTGTTGTACGCCATAACCGATCGCCGTGATGTAGTTCGAGAGCGCGTCGAGCCAGACGTACATTACATGATCGTCGTCGCCGGGAACGGGAACGCCCCACGATACCGCGCTTTTTTGTCGGCTGATCGACAGATCTTGAAGCCCGCCGCGAATAAACGATAAAACTTCGTTCTTTCGCGCTTCGGGACGAACCAATCCGGCCGTCTTGTCGATCGTGTCAATCAACCACTCGTCATAATCCGACAGCCTAAAAAAGTAACTTTCTTCCGAAACCCTGTCGAGCGGCCGTTCGTGGACCGAACAGAAAGGAGCGTCGGAGCCCTCGGGCGTGTGGTATTCGTCCTCCAGCTTAAACGCCGCACACGGTGCGCAGAACCAGCCTTCGTAAAAGCCTTTGTAGATCGTGTCGTTTCCTTTCGGCGTTTTGCTTTTTGCGATCTCGCGCCAAAAAAACTGAGCAGCTTCATAATGGAACGGCTCAGTCGTGCGCATAAAAACATCGTAACCGCCGTGCCCGGTGTCGAGGCCAAAGTCGGCGAACATCCGCGTCAGCTCGCCCGAAATGTAATCTACTTGCTCCTTCGGTGTGCGGCCTTCTTTCTCGGCCGCGCGTTGAATGTTGATGCCGTGCTCGTCAGTTCCGGTGAGAAAATATGTGTCAAATCCACGCTGCCGCTTATAACGCGTCACCGCATCGGCCACAATCGTCGTGTACAGATGGCCTAGATGCGGCAGGCTGTTCGCGTAATAATTAGGCGTCGTTATGTAAAAAGTTTCGGCCATCGGCAAAAAATAAAAGTGTAGCGTGTGCGACAGATTTTATCCACACGCTGCACTTTACAGTTTTGGTCAGTTACTATTTTTGAAATCTCATCTTATCCGCCGCCGCAAACTCATCCGTGTCTTTATATCTCGGCATCGCCCGCGAATTTGCGATCTTCATCGCAATGGCGAGGCCAAGCTCGGCGTTTTGTATCATCGCGTCAGTGCTCCACCAGCTTTTGTACTCGTCGGAAGGCTGGTGGTAGTACTTCGCCGTATAATCACGGAAAAATACAAGAGCTTCGCCACTCAAAGGCGTTACAAAATCATCACCGTGACGAAGCGAGACAGCCGGAACGCCGACCTTCGCAAACGGAAAGTGGTCCGAGCGGAAAAAGAACCCTTGCTCGGGACGCGTGTCGCCTTCGAGCGTGAGGTTGCGCTCGCGGGCGACTTCGTTGACTATCGCGTCGAGCGACGAACGCTCGGCCCCGAGACCGGCAAAATCATTCGCTTTGCCAAAGAAATTGACGCCGTCGATGTTGACGTTGCCCAAAGTTTTGTTGAGCGGCACGAGCGGAAACCGCGAGTAATATTCCGCGCCAAGCAATCCTTGCTCTTCGGCTGTCGGAAATAGAAACAGGAACGAGCGTTTTGGCCGCTGTTTTTTCGGCATCTTGGCGAGAATATCTGCAATTCCTAAAATCGCCGCCACACCCGAAGCGTTATCATACGCACCGTTATAAATTTTGTCGCCGCGAGCATCGGCCTCGCCAACGCCGAGATGATCCCAATGACCGGTGAAAACGACAAATTCTTTTTTTAACTTCGAGTCGCTGCCCTCGACCTTGCCGACTACATTCGGTGAATCAAACGTCTTCATCTCGCTGTTGAGATTGAGTTTTACTTTTAGGCCGGTCTTTACAGGCTGAAAGTCACGCGATTTTGCGGATTCGCGCAGTTTGTTGATGTCAAGACCCGCTTGTTTGAGAATCTTGCTCGACGCATCGTCCGTAGCCCACGCCCGATATTGCAGAAAAGGTGTTTTGTCGGCTGGGACGCGTGCGATCTCGTATCGCCAGTTGCCGTTCGACGTGCGAACGACGTTCCAGCCGTAGCCCGCGGATTCAGTTGTGTGGACGAGTATCACGCCAGCGGCGCCGCGACGCGCAGCTTCCTCGTACTTGTATGTCCAACGGCCGTTATATGTCAGCGCCTTGCCGCCGAACAGGTTCGGCTCGGCCCCGGTCGCAGGTGGATCGTTGACAAGGATCATCAACACTTTGCCTTTGTAGTCGTCCGCCGGGCCTTTGTAGTCGTTCCACTTATAAAGCGAGGATTCGATGCCGTAGCCCACAAACACAAGTTCGGCATCGACGGCGACGCTCGCCGTCTGTGCTCCCGTCGTAGATACAAAGTCGTCACCAAAATTGTAAGACTGGTCACCGACCATCAGCTTTGTATTCGGATCGGCTTTAACGCCGACGAGCTTTACGTTTTGGAAATAGGTGCCCTTGTTCGCAGGCTTTACGCCGCTAGCTTTCATCTGATCGGCGATGTACTGTGCAGCGCGTTTACCGCCCTCGTTCCCGGGGCCGCGGCCCTCGAAATCATCTGCCGAAAGCCGAACGACGCGCTCCCGCATTTTTTTGCTGTCGAACTTCGCGCTCATGTCTTGCCCAAAAACTAACGGCGACAAGAACCTGGTTACTAAAAACAAAACAATTATTTTTTTCATATCTATCCCTTAATAAGCGACATCGCTTCGGCGCGTGTGCGCGAGTCTTTTCTAAAACCGCCGAGCACCGTCGACGTGATAGTAACCGCTCCGGGCTTTTTCACGCCGCGAAGCGTCATGCACGTGTGTTCGGCCTCGACGACGACCATCACCCCGATCGGCTCAAGATTGTCGAAAAGCGTCTGCGCGATCTGCTGCGTAAGACGTTCCTGAACTTGAAGTCGCTGCGAAAAAGTTTCGGCGATGCGCGCCAATTTCGATAAACCGATGATGCGGCC
>JANOGL010000478.1:0-6895 GCA_031405985.1 Acidobacteriota bacterium
CTTGTCGCGCAGAACGTCAAAATAATTTCGATTCGACGGTTGGACCAGGTTAAATGTAACGTTGCTTTTGAGTATGAGGACGCGGTCGCCGGCCTTCATCGGGAAGCCGGTTTGGCCGTCGAGGCTGAGGACGACGCCTTCGTTTTCGTTATCCAGCGTGAGTTCGATCTCGGCGGTGTCGGGCACGACGATCGGGCGGTTTGTGAGTGTAAACGGGCAGATCGGCGTGAGCACGATGGCGTTCATCGACGGGTAAATTATCGGGCCGCCGGCTGAGAGATTGTAGGCGGTTGAGCCGGTCGGCGTCGAGACGATCAGCCCGTCGGCGCGAAACTTATTCACAAACAGGCCATTCAAACTAACGTCAATGTCGATGATGCGCGCCAAGGCCGCTTTGTTTATGACGACGTCGTTTAGCACGCGTCCCGACGCGAGTTTTTTACGACCGCGATGATGTTCAGCGTCGAGCATTACTCGGCGGTCGATCTCGTACTCACCCGCGATGATCGTACGAAGCGCCGGGAACATCTCCTCGATGCGAAAATCAGTAAGATAGCCGAGGCTGCCATGATTGATGCCGAGAACGAGCGAATCTTCGTCGCCGATCATTCGTGCGGTCGAGATCATCGTGCCGTCGCCGCCGAGCACGACGATCAGATCGGCGTCGGTCAAGTTGTCGCGTCTAAGGCGGGCTTCGCCTGCCGAGACGGGGTCGCCGACCACCGACACACCTTGTTTATCGAGCCATGCGGACAGCTCAGCGGCCGTCGAGCTGGCTTCGTCGTGGCCGGGCTTTACGACGATACCGACTGATTTTATGGTTTTTGCGGCCATGTCTTTCTCGATAATAATCAGTTAATTACGGCCATTCTGCAAGGCGCGTCTCAAAGGATGCGTTTGAATTCGCGGGCGTTTTTGCTAAACTCGTGGTTCGCCACGAAAGCAGATTTTTATTAAGCAGGTAGTTATCAGATGTTAAGGTTTTTTACTCGTCTCGAAAAGACACGCAACTTTTTTATCCTCATTTTCGCCATTTTGATGGTCGGCAGCCTTGTGTTTTTCTACACACCGTCGAGCAATACGGCACTCGCCGACCTCTCGCAAAGCGAAGAGGCGGCGGCATCGGTCTCGGGCCACGATGTAACTGTTGGCGAGATCGTGCGGCAAAAGGAGCAGTACAGCCAGTTTTCGCAAGGCCGCGGCTTTCCGACAAAGACGATCCTTGACGGCATGATCAGCAGTCGCATTTCGCGTATCGAGGCCGAACGTCTCGGTCTGACTGCGAGCGACATTGAGGTAGCCGACGCGATCCGCAAACAGCTAAAACGCGAAGACGGTACGATAGTAACGCAGTCGGAATACGAAGAGAACGTGACGGCGCAGGCGGGCAGCATAGCGGCTTACGAGCAGGGCATTCGCGATGACATCAGCGCGAATAAGCTGCGGGCGTTCATTACGTCGGGCGTGACCGTGTCGGAGGAAGACGTTCTCAGCGACTTTCAGCGAAAGAACACAAAGTTCGATCTCAACTACGTCGCCATCAGCTCGAGTGAGCTTGCAAAAAAGATCACGCCGTCCGATGAAGAGCTTCGCGCGTACTTCGAGCAAAATAAAGCAAGTTACTTCATAAGCGTACCGCAGAAAAAGATCAAGTACGTTTTTGTAAACACTGAAAAGCTCGGACAAAAGATGTCGATCACTGACGCCGACCTTCAAGCCGAGTACGACAAACTTCCTGCGGATAAAAGAACGGCAGGCGTTTTGGGACGCGAGATCGTGCTGCGTGTTCCTAAGCCCGAGTTTGACGCCGATGTGCAGACAAAGGCGAGTCAGCTCGTCGAACAGCTTCGCAAAGATGGCGAAACGGTTTCGGAAGAAGCTTTTATCGCTATGGCAAAAGGCCAGTCCGAGAGTCCGTCGTCGGCCGCGAGCGGCGGCAAACTCGCCGGCCCTGTCCGCGAAAACCTAAACAAACCCGACGATCCGTATCAACAGCTTCTAAAGATGCAGCCCGGCGAAGTCAGCGAGCCGATCAGCTATCAAGGCCGTTATTTCATTCTGCGTCGCGGCGAGGATGTGCCCAAGCCGATCGCAGACGCCAAGAAAGAATTAGAGGTCAGTCTTCGTAATCGACGGGCGTATTCGGTCGCGGCCGAATTAGCGCAGAAAGTTGCCGATTCGCTCAAACAGACAAAAGATCCGCTCAAGACAGCGCAAGCCTTTGCCGGCGAAGCAAACATGAGCGCCGCCGAGATGATCAGGGAAACGAATTTCGTCAAGCCGGGCGACGACGTGCCTAATGTCGGCGTCTCGCCGCAATTTGAAGAGGGCATCGCCCTGCTCGTTAACGTCGGCGACGTTGGCGAAAAGACGCCGATTCAAAATGGCTTTGCTGTGCCGATGCTCGTTGATAAAAAAGAACCGCGTGATGCTGAGTTTGACGAGGTCAAGGCCCAGATCGTCGATATCGTTAAGATAGACAAGGCTCGCTCACAAGTTGAGGAGATAGCTAAAGCAATCGCCACTGGCGCGACCGATGCGGCAACGCTCAATGCACTAGCAAGCGCAAAAGGCTTAACCGCAAAAGATCAAAAGAACTTTGTGCTCGGCTCGCCTCTGGGCGAAGGTGCGTCTGCCGGAACCAACGAAAGTTTTGAGAACGCTGTTTACGCGCTAAAGGCAGGTGAAGCTGCGAAAACGCCATTCAAGATTGGCGACGATTGGTACGTCGTCGGCGTGACGAAGCGTGAAGACGCGAGCACCGCCGATTTTGCAAAACAGCGCAGCAGTTTGATGGAGCAGATGTTGCAGACAAAACGCGGCGCGGTTTTTGGCGAGTATCTCACTGCGACCAGACAGCGTTACGAGAAAGACGGCTCGATAAAAATTTACAAAGACGTTGTCGCAAAGATCGACGCCAGCGAGCCGGGCGCGTTGCCGAATCTCGACGAGAACGAGCAATAAAGTGAAATGGTGAAAAAGTGAAAAAGTGAAAAAGCAGCCGTTAGATCAACCGCCGCTTTTTCACACTTTCACATTTTCACTTTTAACCTTTCTCCCTTTTCTCACCACCAGCCAAGCAGCTTCCACCACGCAATGCCCACCGTTGACCAGATCACGATGTTTATTATTGATGCGATCAAACCCGTCTTCCACCAAGTGCTTTGCTTAACGTATCCGGTGCCGAAGTAGATCGGGCCGGGCGTCGTGCCGTAGTGAGTTAATCCTGCGTTAAGGTTTGAGAAATACATAAGTACCAAAATCGAAAGCCCGACGGGTGCGCCGGCGGCGATCGCAACGAGCAGAAAGGCCGCAAACATCGCGAGCACGTGTGCCGTTATCGATGCGAACAAGTAATGGCTGTAAAAATACACGAGCGCGATAATCGCCAGAGCCGCAACCCACGTCATTCCAGTGGTGGAAGCGCCGACCCGCTCGGCAAAAAGTTTTGTCAGACCAGTCTCGCCGATCATCGTCGCCATGTTTACGAGCCCGCCGTACCAGACGAACGTTGACCACGCGTTTCGCTCACCCATGATGTCTTTCCAGTCAATCACGCGCGATATAAGCAGCACGCCGATGCCCGAGAGCGCTACGATCGCTGTATCGAAGCCATGCAGTTTGTCCTTTGTGATCCAAAAAAATACGACTACGGCCATCGTCGCGATGACGATAAGTTCGTTGCGAGTGATACGGCCGATCTTTTTAAGCTCGTCTCGTGCGAACGCAGGCGCGTCGGGCGTTTCGCGCGTCTCGGGCGGAAACAGTTTGTAGATCATCGGCGGAATAACTGCCAGCGAGATCAACGCCGGAACGATCGCAGCGGCGAACCAGCCGCCGTAAGTTAGCTCGACGCCGGCGTTTTCTTTCACGAGTTTTGCGATGACAAAATTGCCGGCCTGTCCCGTGATGAATGTCGCGCAAATGATGATGTCGCATTGATAAAGCAGATTCATCAAAAACGCGCCGAGCTTGTTTGCCGTGCCGTCCTCGACGCGCGAATCGTAGCTTTCGCTGACGCTGATCGCAATCGGCAATATCACGCCGCCGTTACGCGCCGCGTTCGACGGTATCATCGATGCTAAAACGAAATCAGTGCCGATCAGAGCGTAGCCGAGGCCGAGCGTCTTGCGCCCGATAGCTCGAATAAATAGCAACGCGACGCGGCGGCCAAGACCAGTTTTGATCATTGCGCACGACAAAAAGAACGCCGCGAGCACGAGCCACACGACCGGATCGCTGTAACCTTTCAAAGCTTCGACAGGTTTTAGCGCCCCAAACAAAACTGTTGCAACAACGCCGAGCAACACAACCGCGCTTCCCGTCAACGGCTGAACTATCGAGCCGACGATTGTCGCAATAAAGATCGCGAGCAGCGTCCACGCCTCGCGCGTCACACCTTCGGGTCGCGGCAGCAACGCGATCACGACGCCGACGCCGATGACGGCCAGCCATTTGAGAAAAGTTTTTTGCATACAAAAATGCCACAGAGTTCACAGAGATTCTCTGCGGCCTCTGTGGCAATAAATTCTAAGCAGCGATCTACTTATGTATGTACTTAAAGTACCAAAACGTGATGCCGGCCCAGATCGCTAAATTGAGAAGCGACAAGGCGAGACCGATCGTTCGCGTCTTTGCATCGCGACCGCCGGTGCGATCGCCTTTGCCATACATCAGAACCCCGACCAACACGCCGGTGACAACCCAAGCGAAAAGGCGAATGCCGAGATTCAGCGGTACGTCTTCCGACTTCAGATTCATCAGATACGGAACCTGATAAAGCGTCAGTGCGATACACAGTACGATAGCGATTATCGCAGCGATCGGCGGCGTGTAGCTCGCGGGAACCTCGGCATTGGCCTCAGCGTCTGAAACGTCGCCCAATTTGCTGTGGTTATAGCTGTAGGCAAAATAGATAACCAGTCCGATGGCCATCCAGTCGATTAGACGGATCCAAGTATCGAGCGGCAGGCTGTTCATCAGATATGCTGCCGAAACAACGGTTGCAATAGGAATGAACGGCGAGAGCGGCACCTTAAACGGACGATGCAGCGCCGGGTTTGACGAGCGAAGAATGATGATGCCCGTTCCGACGATCACAAACGCGAAGAGCGTTCCGATACTCACCAATTCACCCAGAAGGCTGATCGGCACAAAGCCCGCGAGTATCGCGACGATCGTTCCGGTGATAGCCGTCGTGATGTGCGGCGTTTGGTATTTCGGATGGATCTTCGCCGCCCAGTCAGGCAGCAGACCGTCCTTTGCCATCGAATAGAAAACGCGGGGCTGTCCCATCGTCATAACGACCATCGTCGAGCTGAGGCCGAGCACCGCGCCTACCTTGATGATAGTCGGGAAGACAAAGAGGATCGTTCCCATTGTGGTTCCCTGCGCCTTTTGAAGAGCTGCGTCGATCGCAACCGCGATCGGAGCCGCAGCGTTAGTCAGCAGCTTGTAATCAACCAGCCCAACCATGATTCCCGCAACCAAGATGTAAAGGACGGTACAGATCGCAAGTGAGCCTAAGATGCCGATGGGCATATCTCTTTGCGGGTTCTTCGCTTCCTGCGAGGCGGTTGAAACCGCGTCGAAGCCGATATAGGCAAAGAAGATAACGGCCGCACCCGTAACGACGCCAGGAAAGCCGTATGGCATGAAAGGAGCGCAGTTGGGTAGATCGACTGGGCACCCCGGATTCATGATGTTGTCTGGAGATACATAGCCGATACCCGCGACAATAAACAGCACCACAACGACAACTTTGATGATAACGATTATCGAGTTAAAACTAGCTGACTCCTTGATGCCGCGAATCAGCAGTAAAGTTACCGCGACAGCTATTAACGCGGCCGGGAGGTTAAAAACACCGGTGCCAATAACCGCGCCGGCAGCATTTTTTAGCTCAGTTCCGGGCGGCGCACTCAAAGCGAGAGGAAAATTTATCCCCAGCGTATCTCTAAAAAGGCTCACGACATATCCCGACCAACCGACCGCAACGGTGGCGGCGCCGAACGCGTATTCGAGGATCAGATCCCAGCCGATGATCCATGCGACAAATTCGCCGAGCGTTCCGTAGCCATATGCGTATGCAGAACCAGAGATCGGCACGCTGGCCGCAAACTCCGAATAGCAAAGAGCGGCAAACGCGCTAACGATTCCGGCGATGACCATCGAGATGATAACGGCCGGGCCTGCGTGCTTACCGGCGGCTTGGCCGGTGAGCACGAATATGCCCGTTCCGATGATCGCGCCTATGCCGAGCATCGTCAGATCTAACGAAGTCAGCGTTTTCTTGAATGTGTGTGTGCCGGTTTCCTCGGCCTCGGCGATAATCGCGGAAATTGGTTTGGTCGCAAATAGTGACATGAAAACCTCCTAAAGTTTGAATTGGAACGCGGACGCCCTCGTCCGCAATGTGTGCCTAGCACACAACGTGATCAAAGTAATGTAGTGACTGCGGACGAGGGCGTCCTCTGAATGTTTGCGGACGACCGCGTACCGGATCGATCGGCTGAGAGTTTCGTCTTTGGTGTTCCCTTTCACCAGGTAGTCCTGGGCCCCCGCGGCGACTGCCTGGGTAGCGATCGCAGTGTCCGCCTCCCCCGTGAGAACGACGACGGCCACCATCGGTGCCACCGACTTGATCAGCCTAACCCCTTCGAGGCCGTGAGCGTCTGGAAGCCCGAGGTCGAGGACCACGCAGTCGGGCGGGCATTCAGAAACCTGACTGACCGCGTCAGAAAGGGTGCGGGCGCGCGACAATTCGATGTCGGGACCGAAGGTGCCCTGCAGCATGATCTCGACGAGTCGTGCATCTCCATCGTTGTCCTCCACCAAGAGAACGCGCAGCATGGTGCCGACGAGCGGGCGGGAGAGGACGTCGGCCGTCATGGGA
>JANOGL010000102.1:0-3604 GCA_031405985.1 Acidobacteriota bacterium
TCCGACGAGGCGTTATTGTAAATCGCGTTAAAATCGCCCGTATCGACAGCGTCGGCAAACTCGCGCATCGTGTCTTTCACGAGGCCTTCGACGACGATGTTAGACGGCACTGATCCGTCGGGCGTGTCATCCGAGGAGTTAGAAAAACCGCCGGTGTTTGCGTTCTTCGCGAGATTCGAGAGATCAAAGTCCTTGCCGCAATTACAACCGAGCGCGACTGACGACACTACTGCGAGAGCGATCAGACCGCTCACAACGGCGTTTTTGCCAAAAAGAACCTCGTTAATTAGCTTTTTCATAATTTGCTCCTACTGCGATTTTTCAACCAATTGCAAAAGCGTGCGAATCGCTACGCCCGTCGGGCCTTTTGCCTGATGGCCTTTGACGCTATCGCACCAAGCGGTTCCGGCGATGTCGAGATGTGCCCATTTAGCTTTATCGACAAACTCCTGGATAAACACGGCACCCATGATCGTGCCGGCCTTGCCACGCGGGCCGATGTTCTTGATGTCGGCAATGTCGGATTTGATCATTTTGCTGTATTCGACGCCGAGCGGCAGTTGCCAATAACCTTCGCCAACCTCTTTGCCGCATGCGATGATCTCGTCGACGAGAGCCTGATCATTGCCCATAATGCCGGTATTAACATCGCCAAGAGCGATGATCACCGCACCGGTGAGCGTCGCCATATCGACGATGCGAGTCGCGCCTTGCTTTTCGGCGTAGGCGACGGCGTCAGCGAGAATTAGACGGCCTTCGGCGTCGGTGTTTAGGATCTCGATCGTTTTGCCGTTCGACGCCGTCACGACATCGCTCGGCCGCGAAGCCTTGCCGTCCGGCATATTTTCAACCGCAGCGATGATACCGATCACGGGAACGCTCGGTTTTAACAACGCGATCGCGCGCATTGTGCCCATCACCGTTCCGCCGCCAGTCATGTCGTACTTCATCGCGTCCATGCCTTCGCCGGGTTTTAAGCTTATGCCGCCGGTGTCGAACGTAACCCCTTTACCGACTAGCGCGAGAAGCTCGCCCTTTTTGCCAGTAGAATTTTCCGGCGTGTATTTTAAGACGATCAATTTCGCCGGCTGTTCTGAGCCGATGGAAACGCTCAACAGCGAGCCCATGCCGAGCTCAGCCATCTTTGCTTCGTTGAGGGCTTCGAACTTAAGACCGGTTTCATCCGCGATCGCCTTTGCACGATTGGCCATCTCCGTCGGCGTAAGGATATTCGGGGGTTCGTTCGAAAGATCACGCGTGAAATTCATCGACTCGCCGATAGCACGGCCGCGTGCAATGCCGAGTTTTACATCAGCCGGTTCGGCACGATCGACGCAAACGACCAGCGTCTTTACGGCTTTCTTGTTTTTATCTTTTGTCTTGTATTTATCAAGCTCATATTGACTCGTGATAAATCCCTGCACAGCGTGCTGAGCTTCTTCAACAGCATTGGCGGCGGAGCTTCTGGCGAGAAGGGCAAAGCCCTTGATGTTACGTTTTCGCAAGAATCTTGTGGCCGTTCCCGAAACCGACGAAACCATGTGCGGCTTGTAGTCGTCTTTCTTGCCAACGCCAACGAGCAGCAAACGACTCGCCGTCACTTTGCCCTTCGGCGTGAATCTAATCAGCGCAGTCTCGCCGACATCGCCCTTAAACTCATCGGCCTTAAAAACCGGTGCGACGAGGCCGCCCGTTATCTTATCGAGTTTTTGGAGAATGCCTTCGGTCGGTTTTTCTCCCTTGAACACAGCCACGGCCAACGCATCCGCACCAGCCTCTGCAAAATTTCCGGTAATCGCCTGAAACTTCATTTACACCTCAAAAATTTATGGTTTAACAGAATAAATCGTTGTATTATCTATAACTTATCTCAGCCGCTGTTTCAACTCGGCCTTTGTTTCTTTTTCGATTGTTTTACGCATCTCGGTCTCGCGTTTGTCGTAAAGCTTCTTACCCTTTGCGACGCCGATCTCGAATTTGATCCGCCCATTCTTCCAATAAATACTGGTCACGACGAGCGTCATTCCTTTTTGCGTCGTCTCTTTTTGCAGCTTTTCGATCTCGCGGGCGTGCAGCAGCAGTTTTCGCTCGCGCAAAACGTCGTGATTGTTAATATTGCCGTGCGAATAGTGCGAAATGTGCGCGCCGACGAGCCAAACTTCACCGTCTTTGATCTGCACGAACGACTCTTTCAACTGAATTCGCCCGGCCATGATGCTTTTGACCTCTGTCCCGACAAGCGCGATTCCGGCCTCGTATTTGTCGAGGATCGTGTACTCGTGAAAAGCCTGTCGGTTATTGATGATCTGCTTGTCGTCGGACATAAACTAGAAAGTAAAAAGTAAAAAGGCAAAAGTCAAAAATCATCGCGAAGGCCGCGTTAGTTTGCATCAATGAATACGGCTGGACGGAATTAACCGCAGATAACACAGATGACGCAGATAAAAATACAATTCCTAGATTGTCTAATCCTATGTTACCTGCTTCATCTACGGTTGATTTACTTTAGCAGATACGTCATTTGGTCACTCTTATAAAGCTGTCTTGACACCTCGCTTATCCACCCGTAAATTATTACCTAACGCTGGGAGATCGTCTAATGGTAGGACTGCAGTCTCTGGATCTGCCTATCGGGGTTCGAATCCCTGTCTCCCAGCCAAAAATCAGTGGTCAGTTGCCGGTGTTCAGTAGGCAGAAAAATCTCTAAACTGACAACCGGCAACCGACAACCGACTACTGCTTATGGAAGGCTGGCATGAAACCGAAGTTCGCGTACGTTATGCCGAGACCGATCAGATGGGAATCGTGCATCACGCGAATTATCTAGTCTGGTTCGAGGCCGGCCGAAGTGAGTTCTGTCGCTCTAAAGGCTTTTCTTACAAGGAGATGGAGGAAGAGGACGATGCACTGATGGTCGTCGCCGAAGCCTATTGCCGATACAAATCGCCTGCGCATTACGACGACGTTATAACTATCAGAACGCAGATCGGCGAGATCCGCAGCCGCAGCCTGAGATTCATCTACGAAGTATATCGCTCATCGGACGACACGCTCATCGCCGAGGCCGAAACTTTGCATCTCGTCACAGATAAAAACAAAAAGGTGCGTACGCTCCCCGAAGTCTATAAAAACCGCCTGACGGACTCGCACGAGCGGTCTTTCCCGCCAAATCAAGCACCGAGTTAGTCTCAAATTCTAAATTTTTGATCAAACAGAACTGCCGACTTGGGACTTGCGACCTGAGCCTTTAGACTAAGAACATGCCCGGAGCCGGACGAGCCGAATTTTATTTCATCGCAGCGATGATGATCCTGATTGTCATTCTCTCGGTCGCAGCGATCTATTTTTTCTTCAAAACTTATCGAAAAGAGATGCGTGAAAAGGAAGAGCGAGAAGGGCAGAAACACGACCGGTAGGGAGTGTGCCGTGTTTTAACAAATGCCTCATAAAAATATCCTCGATCCAAAATCTACTTGCTTGATCGTTGTCGACGTTCAAGAGGCTTTTCGCAATGTGATTACAGATTTTGCTGTCACTGCCAAACGCCCGGAAGTTGCCGAACAGGTTGGTAAAGCGGCGGAGGTTTATCGCCAGCAGCTCGCAA
>JANOGL010000106.1:0-15707 GCA_031405985.1 Acidobacteriota bacterium
AAACCAAAGCCGCTGAGGATCGAGCTTGAACTCATTCACGAGCAGGTCCCACGCGTACCCGATCGCCTCTTTCTTAAAATAATCGCCGAACGAAAAGTTGCCGAGCATCTCGAAAAAAGTATGATGACGCGCGGTTTTGCCGACCTCGTCGAGGTCGTTGTGCTTGCCGCCGGCACGAATGCACTTTTGCGAGGTCGCCGCACGCGTGTAGTCGCGTTTCTCAAGGCCTAAAAATACATCCTTAAACTGATTCATTCCCGCATTTACAAATAGCAGCGTCGGGTCGTTCGCCGGCAGCAGCGGCGTTGAATGCACGACCTTGTGCCCTTTGCTCTCAAAATAGCTGAGGAATTTTGCCCTGATCTCGTCACCTGTCATAAGACAAATCTAACATAACGTACAGTTGAACTGCATTCATGCGGCTTGCCGCTCTATTTGCGGTGAAGCTGTGCTTCACCGAAAGATTGTCTAAAAACAAATGCGGCTCCGCCGCCTAGCAGCGGAGGCACAGCCTCAATGAATGATTTGAATTCGACGGAAAAGCAGAGCTTTTCCGCAAATAGACGGGCAAGCCCGAAAGGGTAACTACTTCGATTCTTTGAATTTCAGAGCAGGCGAGTTAATACAATATCGCAAGCCTGTCGGCTGTGGGCCGTCGTCGAACACGTGGCCGAGGTGTGCGCCGCAGCGTGCGCATTCGACCTCGGTGCGCGCCTCTTGCGGGATCGAGCGGTCATCTTTTTCAGCGACGTTTTTTTTGAATGCCGCCTCATAAAAACTCGGCCAGCCTGTTTGCGAATCATACTTCGCGTCGGACTTGAAAAGTACCAACCCACACGCGGCACAATGATAAGTTCCTGTCTTTTTGTTGTCGGTCAGTGCGCCGGTGTAGGGCTGCTCCGTGCCGTCCTGCCGCATAACGTAAAACTCGGCAGGCGTGAGAATCTCTTTCCACTCGGCGTCGCTAGTAGTAACGCCCACGCCATCGAATTCGCTATCGGTAAATGTAATTTCGCGAATTGTCTTTACTCTTTTCTGCTTCGGCTTTGGCGTAGCAGCCGCTGAAATTAGGCTTTCAGTCGCAGCCGAGGTGAGATTGGTAGGGCTGAATACAAACGCAAAACCCGCGTATAAAACGAATGCAATCGACGTAAAAATGATTTTGTAATTCATAACTTTAAGTTTAAACATAAATTCGCCCGATGATCGAAGGTCTTACCCTTTTGGTTGCTGCGGCATCCCCCCTCCAGAAAATGCTGCGTCAACCAAAACCATGATAGATTGCCCTCGATCGTCGGGCGAAAGTTAAAACAACGTGTTAGTTGGGCAACACGACCGAGTCGATCACGTGGATCACGCCGTTCGATTGGCGAACATCCGCGATCGTGACCATCGATTTGCCGCCTTTTTCGTCGGTCAGGATCAAGTTTTTGCCCTCCATCGAGCCCGTGAGCTTGCCGCCCGCGACTGTCGTAAATTCAGCTTTGCCGCCGCCCATCTTGATCGCCTTTACAATCGATTTTGAATCGTAATTGCCGGCAATGACGTGATAGGTCAAGACCTTTGTGAGCACCGCTTTGTTCTCGGGCTTGAGCAGCGTCTCGACGGTGCCCGCGGGCAGCTTGTCAAACGCGCCGTTAACCGGTGCAAACACTGTGAAGGGTCCCGCACTCTGTAAGGTCTCAACTAAACCAGCGGCCTTCACCGCCGCGACGAGCGTCGTGTGATCTTTCGAATTTACAGCGTTCTCAACGATGTTCTTTGTCTTATACATCGCCGCTCCGCCGACCATCGGATTGCCGTCCGACTTCATGCCCATGCCGTCCTGCGCCGAAACGCCAACCGACAAACCAAATACCAACGCAAATAAAGTAACCAATGATTTCATTTCAAATTTCTCCCTTTGTTTTATTTAAGAAAAGGTTTTCTTTGCCTTTGAAAGTACTTTTCGCGAGGCGCGCTAGATTGGATTCAAAAAAACTTGATCATTCGTCGATCGCAGTCGTTTTTGCGAGAGATGAGAGTTTTTCACGTATCAGATCGTAGGAAAAACCTTGCCGTAGAAGGTGGTCGTAAAATTTCTTTGTTTCTTCGCGTGTTTTTGGCTCGCCCTTGAGACGTAGGCGTTTTTCGATAGCGCTATTTATCAAATCGGCCTCGGGCATCTTTTCAAAAGCTTCTGTGATCGCGTCGTCAACGACCGACTTGTCGAGCTTTTTTTGCGCCATCGTTTGCTGCAACTTGCGTTTGCCTTGCGGCTTTTGGCGCAGTTTTGAGAGCGCCAGATCGCGTGCAAACTGCTCGTCATCGAGGTATTTGTATTCTTTTAGCTTTTCGATGACAGCGTCGACAATTTGCTCGTTTGTCCATAGCTTTTCAAGAAGGCGTTCGCGCAGCTCTGTGACCGAACGCGGCTTTGCGGCGAGCAACTTAACTGCGCGATTCATGGTGCGCTCGCGTGATCGCGCCTCGTCTTTTACAACCCGATCAATTTCTTCGATCTTTCTGACTCGTTTTTGCCACGCCACGTTTCAATTGTGCATTATGCACCAGCGCATTCTAAAATTAGACGGTGGACGGCATACTCATAATCGATAAGCCCGCGGGAATAACATCGCATGATGTTGTAAATCGCGTACGGCGAATCTTGCAAACCCGCCGTGTCGGCCACACCGGAACGCTCGATCCGTTTGCGACCGGCGTGATGGTCGTCGTTGTTGGTAAGGCGACGCGGCTCGCACAGTTTCTCGACAAAGACGAAAAAGAGTATGAAGCTGTTGTGCGGTTTGGTTTTGAGACAGAAACGGGTGATCGCACGGGCGGTCCCAAGCCCCAAGTCCAAAGTCCAAAGTCAGTCTTACAAAGTGATTTAGAAAAACTATTGCCGTCCTTTTTAGGTGAGATCGAGCAGATTCCGCCGATGTTTTCAGCGAAAAAGGTCGCCGGCAAAAAGCTCTACGAACACGCTCGAAAAGGGGTCGAGATCGAACGCAAACCTGTGAAAGTAATTATTTCAACACTTGAGATCATCGAGTCCGCATTCCGAATTCCGCATTCCGAATTCCGCATTCGCGTGGTTTGTTCTGCCGGCACGTACATTCGTACGCTCGCCGAGGACATCGGCCGCGTCGTTGGAACAGGCGCGCATCTCGCAGAACTGCGTCGCACGCGAGCCGGGCGTTTCAATCTTTCGCAGAGTGTGACGTTAGATGAATTAGAGCAACTTGCCGAACCGACCTCCGCTCTTTTACCAAAAGAAATCGCCGTCGAGCATCTGCCGTCGATAATTTTAGACGCGTCGCGGGTTGAAAAAACAAAGAGCGGGCTTTCAACGCGGGTGAACGAAGCGCAGTTTGCTGACAACGAAGCGGTGAGCATGCTCGACGAAAAGCAAAATCTGCTCGCGATCGGATTCTACGACGCGGAGGAAAAATCTATTCGTCCGAAGATCGTTTTGGTATAAAATCAGGAACGCGGGCACTCTTGTCCGCAATGAGGGCTAAGCCCGGACTGTTTATGAAAAAGCGCAACCTCGCAATCGCATTTGTCGGTGCAGCCGGTGCGGCGGTCGCCGTCAAGATGCTCACGCGCGCCGCAACGGTGAACTTTGACGACGTCGCCGACAAGATCATTCACGCCGAACGCTCGCGATTTATCAGCGTCGACGGCATTCGCGTTCACTATCAGGAATTTGGTGACGCTGCGAACCCGCCGATGATCTTGATCCACGGCTACACGGCGTCCGTCTATGTTTGGAAAACAGCGGCTCCGATGCTCGCAAAGGCAGGTTTTCGCGTCATCGCCGTTGATCTCGTCGGTTTTGGTTATACGGATAAACCGCGTTGGTTTGAATATTCGATAACTGCGCAGACGCGCCGGATCGAGCGGTTTATGGATCGTCTCGGCATCGGTCGCGCCATCGTTGTTGGGAGTTCCTACGGCGGTGCGGTTGCGGCAACGCTCACGCTCGATTATCCCGAACGAGTCGAGAAGCTCGTTCTCGTCGATGCGGTTATCAACGACGATCTGCAATCGCATCCGATATTGAAACTCGCATCGATCCCGGGCGTTGGCGAAGTCATCACGGCGTTTCTTGCTGACTCAAAGACATTTATGCGTTACCGGATGAACGGAACTTTCGCGAGAGCAAATCGTCACATGGTGACTGAAGAGCGTATCGAATCGATCCGCCGTCCTCTCCATGCTGCCGACGGTCATCACAGCCTGCTCGCCACGTCGCGCAACTGGAACGCAAATCGCATCGAGCACGACGCGCATCTCATCAATCATCCAACCCTAGTCATCTGGGGCGAAGACGACGGCGTAATTCCCGCATCGGACGGTCACAAACTTCACGACGCGATCTTGCACGCTCGTCTCGTCGTTCTAAAAAATTGCGGCCATGTTCCGCATGAAGAGTGCAGCAAATTGTTTTGCGAGATCGTCAGCGAGTTTTGTCACGATAAGAAAAGCAAATTGAGCAAACGCGGCGCCGATTTCGCAAAAATCGAGGCATGATGCAAACATCGAACGCCTCGTTATACGGTAAAGGTATCTTTTCCACGATTGCTTTTAGCAGCGGCAAAGCGTTTCTGTGGGAAAAACATTGGCGACGGCTCACCGACAACGCTACAAAGGTCGGCGTCGATCTCACTGAGAATACTGAACAATCGACGCGCGAAGAGCTCGACAAAACCATTGCGACAAGCGGTGTCGCGGAAGGACGCGCAAGGATAACTTTTCTCGATGAATCACCGAGCGAAATTTGGTCGGGCGATGGTGTGCAAAAAACAACTCTTTCGATCATCGTCGGCGGGCGACGCTCGGTGCCAAAACCGTTTAAGCTAACCGTCTCGCCTTATCAGGTAAATTCAAGCTCGCCGCTCGCGGGCGTTAAGTCGTGCAACTATCTTGAAAACATCTTGGCGCTGGGCGAGGCAAGCACACGCGGATTTCACGAGAGCGTTCGTTTAAACGAGCGAAGTCAAATCACAAGCGCGTCGATGGCAAATATTTTCTGGCTTAAAGGCGATAAACTTTTCACGCCGGCTTTATCGACTGGCTGTCTCGCGGGAACGACGCGTGAGTTTGTTTTGGGAAACATCGACTGCGAAGAGGTCGAAGTTGCGATCAAGGAGCTCAACGATGCAGATGCAATATTTCTGACATCTGCCGGTCTGGGAATTGTTGCCGTAGCTGAATTCGACCGCCGATGTCTATCAAGTTCAGATCACCCGATCACGAATCTGCTATCTACTCAAACATAAAAACACGAACACTCACGAACTTCATTCGTGAACATTCGTGTCGATTCGTGGCTAAATCTTTTCTTAACCCGCGGTTTCGAAAAGAGCGAGTATCTGCTTGCCTTCGGCTGATCGCGGGTCGATGGTGCGGATGTGCTTTTGGCCCTGCATTTCCCAAATCGCCGTTACGACACCTTCTTTTTCGACCGCCTGATAATGCATGTCCTCGTTGCTAGCGGGCTGCTCGGGCGTGGCCTCAGCGGCCGGTGCTGTTTCTTCTGACATCTAAAACAATTCTCCTAAACAAAATTGCGGAAACGAAATTCTGACACAACAACTCACATTTTGTCTATTTCACTCGATGCAGATCAAGCTCGTAGAACCAAAAGTCGTTGTTTGGCTGATCGACTTTTAGCACGTCGGTTTTACCGTCCTTGTCGATGGTGAACGTAACAAAACCTCGGGGAAAGTTATACGCGACCGACGGTCGCCATTTGATGACGAACGTGTCGTAATGCCAGTGTTCGAGATCGGCGACGAAATTTGGCGAGGGAGAAAAGCGCATCACGAGCTTGCCGTTTTCTTCTGCTACGCGAACGTCACCGTACATTTTGTCCGAGTATGTCCCGGCGTAGTTTGACAAGGTGAGTGACGGCTTTGTGTTCGCGACTCGCGCGTCATCGACCTTTTTCGCCGCGTCGGCGTCCGATTTTTTATTATCGGCGATGCGTTTGACTGCTTCGTCGTTGTAGTCGCGTTTTGGAGCATCGACGAGAACGTCGCGGATCTTGCTCGTCATTATCGAGAATGCCGGCGACTCGTTATTCGTGAGCACAACAAAACCCGCGTTCTCCTCAGGAATCAGCACCGTGTAGGACAACATACCGTCGAGGCCGCCGCTGTGATTTATAATCTTGCGCCCCATATAGTCGTAAACAAACCAGCCCATGCCGACGCCGCTAAAATGCCGCGGTTGTATGCCCGGCGTGTTTGACGGGCCAACTTGTTGCGCTTGCCATTGCTGGTGCATTTGCCAGCTTTGCACCTCGCTAAAAATCTGTTTGCCCTCAAATTTACCGCGTCCCAATTGCGTTCTCACCCACTTTGAAAGATCGGCGACCGATGAATTGAGGGCCGCGGCGGACGACGAACCATCGACGTTGCCGCGATGAAGACGCCGCAGCGCGCCGCCCGACTCGTTATGCGGCCACGCGGCGTTGCCGTCGGGCAGATTGTTTACGCTGCAGGTTGTTCGCGTCATTGCGAGCGGTGTTAGGATTCGCGTCGTTACAAATTCGCACCACGACTTACCCGAAACGTTCTCAACGACTCTTCCGGCAGCAATGAACATCAGATTTTGATAACCGAACCGCGTGCGAAAGCTCGACACGGGTTTGAGTTGCTTCGTTCTTCGCAAAATCTCATCCGCGGAATACGTCGTCTCATACCACAGCAGGTCGCCGCTGAACGTATCGAGCCCAACTCGATGCGTCACGAGATCGCGAACCGTCAACTCGCTCGTCACCCACGGATCGTACATCTGAAAATCGGGCAGATACTTCGACACTTTGTCGTCCCACGCCAGCTTTTTTTCATCGACGAGAATCGCGAGGCTCGCGGTTGTAAACGCTTTTGAGTTCGATGCAATAGCGAACAGTGTGTTGCTATCGACTGACGCCTCTTTCCCAAGCTCGCGTGTGCCATAGCCTTTCTGAAAGACAACTTTGTCGTCTTTTACAATGGCGATCGCCATGCCCGGGCCTTTCCACGTCTGCATGACCGTGTTTGCGTAATCGTCGATCTCTTTCAGCTTTTCGTCGAGCGTCTGCGCTTGAAGAAAAGTAGGAACAATTAATAGAAAAAATACTAGTTTTCGAAGCCTATTCATATTGTTTTATTTACCTTTAGTCTATCACGCAAAATAACTGCTATCGAGGCATGATTTGTGAGTTCCTAACTGAGTTGCTATCTATTCATCGAGGGCGGCGGAAATTTCTTTTATTGAGAAACCGCGCTTGATAATTAGGATCACGCCGATCGCGGTCCAGAACAGGATCCGTCCTTTGCGGATGATCGCGAGCGTAACGGCGACACCGGCACCGAGTGCGACCGTTTCGCCGACGAACTGCGCGCCTGCCTCGTCAACGCCGATCACAAAAGGCACGAGTTTGAAAATTATTGTTACGAGACGGCTGACTGATTCGAGTAAGAATGCGGTGAGCAAACTGGGCGAGCCGTCAGTGATGCGGCTGAGGATGTACCAAATCTCTGCGATGCCGAGCGCGTGATAAACAACTTCGAGAAAACAGATGGGCAAAAACTTTCGTGGATATTTGCGGTAAAACCCGTAGATAAGATCTTCGAATCGCCGAACCTCGCCACGGCCCTTCTCCAGCAAGCGAACCAAAAAGCCTTTGTTATAGAGCCACTTAACGAATGCGCTCGCAAAATGCCATTGGCGAGCGACCATCAATATTCCCAAGAAAAGCAGGATTGCTACCGAGGCGATCAGAACATTGACCGTGAGTATCAAGCTCTCATCGACGGCGTAAATGCGCAGCATAGTAGCGGCACCTGCGATCAAAAACAAACTCGTGATTAAGCTGTAAAAAAGATTTTCGGTGGCGACGGACGAAAGGCCCGCGACGAGCGAAATTTTTTTTCTCACAGCGATCGCCTTCGACGTGCCGCTTACAAGGATGCCGAGCGGTATCGTGCTGCTCAATGCCTCGCCGATGATGACGGCGGGAACAGTTTCTCGCAATCGCAATTCGTCGGGCTCGTGAACGCACATCCTCCAAGCCTGTGCTCGCGTGACGAGCCGCAGAAAATAGAGCAAAAGAATTACGGCAAAACCCGCGACACCAAATCGCACAACGCCATCGACGATCTCGCTAAAACCGACGGCGTAGATAAAATACCCGAACAACCCGATCCCCAAAAGCGTCAGAAAAACGGCCAGCAACTTCAGCCTGCTGTATTTTTGAGAATGTGTATTTGCGGGGTCGATTGGTGGATTCACTCTGCGTTGCCTTATGTTGAGATGGTGTCTAAAATGTAGTCTATACGATGTGTCAGTAGGAGCGCACGTGAGTAAGAGCTCGATTTAATATTATGACAGCTGCAACAGGAACCGTTATGACAAACGCCGGTCTTACCGTTTTATCCGAAGATGAAGAAATGTTTCGCGCGTCCGTGCGCGAGTTTGCCGAGGGCGAGGTTCGCCCAAAGGTCGAGCAGATGGAGCACGCCTCGAAACTCGACCCTGACCTAATCAAACAGTGCTTTGATCTGGGTTTGATGGCGATCGAGTCGCCTGAGGAATACGGCGGCGCGGGCTCGACGATCTTTAACGCGATCCTCGCGATCGAGGAACTGGCACGCGTCGATGCCTCAGTTTCCGTCTTTGTCGATGTTCACAACACGCTCGTGACAAACGCGTTTATGCGTTGGGCAAACGACGAACAGAAGAAAAAGTATCTGACACAGATGGCGAGCGGTAAGGTCGGTGCGTATGCGCTGAGCGAAGCCGGTTCGGGCTCGGATGCTTTTGCGTTAAAAACACGCGCGGTCGATAAGGGCGACACTTGGGAACTCACCGGTCAAAAGCTCTGGATCACAAACGGGAACGAGGCCGAGATCTTTTTGGTCTTTGCGACCATCGATCCCGAAGCCGGTTACAAAGGCATCACAGCTTTCATCGTGGAAAAAAGTTTCGAAGGCTTTAGCGTCGGCAAAAAGGAAGACAAGCTCGGAATACGCGCTTCGTCGACAACCGAGTTGATTCTCGATAACTGCAAGGTGCCGAAAGAAAACGTCCTCGGTGACATCGGTAAAGGCTACAAGGTCTCGATCGAAACTCTCAACGAAGGCCGTATCGGTATCGCGGCACAAATGCTCGGCATCGCGCAAGGCGCGTACGAGGCCGCTCTGAAATACACGGCTGAGCGTGAGCAGTTTGGCTCGGCGCTCAACGGTTTTCAGGCCGTGCAATTCCAACTCGCCGAGATGGCTGTCGAGATCGAGGCAACGCGACTGCTCGTATACAACGCCGCTCGTCTAAAAGACGCGGGCAAATCGTTTTTGAAAGAAGCCGCGATCGCGAAACTGTATTCGTCTCGCTGCGCCGAACGCGTTTCGTCAACAGCCATCGAACTTTACGGCGGCTACGGCTACGTCAAAGATTATCCTGTCGAAAAATACTGGCGCGACTCTAAAATCGGCTCCATCTACGAAGGCACGTCGAACATGCAGCTGCAAACTATTGCAAAGCTCATCACGAGCGCCAAATAGTCAATTTGACTACACAACTTGTGATAAAATCGCTTCTATGTTGACGTACGAAGTCGAAATTTTAGAACCAAAAGCCGAGCAGATGCTTGACGAGATGGCGAATGACAAGTTGATCAAGATCTCAAAGCCGGCCAACGGTAACGGCAGTAAGAAACAACCTCTGCAGCGCGGCTGCATGAAAGGTTTGGTGCTTTATATCGCCGATGATTTTGATGCGCCGCTCGACGACTTTAAGGAATACATGTAATGAGATTCCTCATTGATACGCACGTTCTTATTTGGCACATTGAGGACGACGAGCAGCTTACCCTGGAACGAAGCGCATTTATCGACGATCCCGATAACGAACCTCTCGTCAGCATTGCCAGTCTCTGGGAGATCGCTATCAAGCAAAGCCTCGGTAAATTAAAATTGTCCTCATCTTTAAATAATATTGTTGGGGCAATAGAAGAATCAACAACTTCGCTCTTGCCAATCGATTCAAGACATTTGATTCGAATCGCCGAACTTCAATTTCATCACAAAGACCCGTTTGACCGACTAATCATTGCTCAGGCATTGACTGAGGGCATTCCTATCATCACTTCGGATTCCGACTTCGCCGCATACGGAGTTAGTATCATTTGATTAGGTTTGCAAACGCATGACCGCCAACGATATCAAACAATACCTGACCGAGCTAAACGACGAACTTCGCCTGATGGACATCAAGGGCGAAGTTTCGCTTTTTGGCGGAGCGGTTATGGTTCTCGCATTCAAAGCTCGAATTGCAACGAAAGACGTGGACGCAATTTTTCATCCGACCGCCGAGATTCGAGCCGCCGCACGACGCATTGCAGAACGTCACGGTTTGCCTGAAACGTGGCTCAACGACGGTGTGAAAGGGTATGTTGTCGAGCATTCAAGGAATGTTCTTTTTCATATGCCAAATCTGACGGTGTTTATTCCTGAACCCGACTATCTGCTCGCGATGAAAGCCTTAGCGGCTCGTGCCGACACGGAGGATGAAGAAGACGTGCTAACGCTCGTTCGATCATTAGACATAAAAGCTGCTGACGAAGTGTTCTCAATAATCGAAAAATATTATCCTAAGAAACAAATCCCTCCGAAAACGCAGTATTTTATTCAGGGGCTTTTGGAAGCATGATTACAGCAAAGGAAACGAAGCAGAGAATGATAGACGAGCCGCGATGGTGGAAGGTCGCGTTGATGGACTTTGTGGACGATTTTCGCTATAAACGCGACCCTGCTGCAATCGCTCAGGCGTTTGAACTCGGTGACGAAAAGAAAGACGCCGTGCTCGCTGGCACGATTGAAACGCTGTGCGATGAAATGTCATTGCCAATACCGAAATGGCTTGCCAATGTGCCGTCCTGCAGAGAACCGCATTTCCTTTCGCGTGTCGAGGCATTAAAGGCTTTTAGCCTGGCCGAGTCGCCTGTTCATTTTCGATTGCGAAAGATATTTGTGTTGGATAATTTTCTTCATCGTGTCTGATCAAATTCAAATACGTCAAGCAATGGCGACGGACGCAAAATTGCTCACCGATCTCTCGTACACGACGTTTTGGGATGCGTTTGCGCATCACCCGAAAAATGCGCCCGACGATCTTGCACACTATATGCGGCAGGCGTTTAATCTCGAACAGATCGAGGCCGAGCTTGCCGATGAGAAGAACATCTTTCTGATCGGTGAGATCGACGCAAAGGCGGCGGGCTACGCTAAAATTGTAATCGACAACATCGAACCCGGCATCACCGCGGAACGGCCGGTCGAGTTAGCGCGGCTTTATTCTCACCAGGAATACATCGGCAAAGGCGTTGGGCAAAATCTGATGGACGGGTGTTTCGACCGTGCAAAGGCCGACGAACGTGATGTGATGTGGCTCGGCGTTTGGGAATACAATCCGCGTGCCCAGAGGTTTTATGAGAAGAATGGCTTTCGCGTGGTTGGGAAACACACATTTCAACTCGGTTCTGATCCCCAAACCGATCTGCTTATGCAGAAAGAAATTTAGCCACGAATAACACGAATGTCACGAATTAGAAGTAGATTTATTAGTGCTATTCGTGTCATTAGTGGCTAATCTTGCACTTTGCCCGACGATGGACTATCGTTTCATCTGTGCGACACATCAAAAACCCGCCAAATCCCTATAATAAATACTCAGCCGAATACATCGGCGAGCCGCCGCCGACAAAGCTCGAGATCTTTGAAGAGACCGCGACAAAAAAAATTATTACAAAAGCATTCTCGTCCGACTGGGAAGGTGGCTGGCGTTACACGGTTAACTGCTATCGCGGCTGCGTTCACGGCTGTACATATTGTTTTGCGCGTCAGTATCACGAGTATCTCGGCTACGGCGCAGGAACCGATTTTGAGACAAAGATCGTCGTCAAACCAAACGCTCCTCAATTGTTGCGAGCTGAGTTAAAAAAGTGTCGTGACAAAATGCCGCATCTCGATTTTTCTTTCGCGACCGACCCGTACATTGCGCTCGAAGCCGAATACAAACTCACGCGCCAATGCCTCAAAGTCTGCGCAGAGTTTCGCGTGCCGGTCGGCGTCATCACAAAATCGCCGCTCGTCACGCGTGACATCGACATCCTGCAAGGGTTAGAAAAGGTGACGGTGTTTTTCTCAATGCCGTTTCTCACAAAGGAAAAATCAAATCCCTTCGAACCCTACACGCCAGTTCCCGACGCTCGCTTTCGCGCAATGAAAGCTGTCGCCGACGCCGGTATTCCGGTCGGCATCGGTGTTGCGCCCGTAATTCCCGGATATAACGAATCAGACATTCCGGGTTTGTTAGAAAGAGCGAGAGATTGCGGGGCGACGCGTGCGTTTATGTCTATGCTGCATCTCGACACCGACTCGATCGAAGAATATTTTGTCCAAAAAATGCACGAGCGGCTGCCGCCGACACGCGTCGCGAAGATCATCAACACAATGAAACGCGAGCGCAACGGTACCCTTCGTCATCGCACGTACAAGGAACGTGGACTGGGCAAAACCGAGCAGTGGGACATGACAGTTAAGCTCTTTAATTTTCACGCCGAGCGGCTTGGCTTTAACCAACGCGAAAAATCGGTCGAGATCGAAACTGCACGGGTTGCACTTCAGCAAAGACTTTTTTAACGCAAAGTCGCAAAGATGCGTAAGCCGCAAAGATTTGTTATTTAGGTTTCTTTGCGTCTTGGCTCCTTTGCGACTTTGCGTTTAAACTCCTAACAATATGCAAAATCGCATCGAAGTTTTTGAAAAAATGCTTGCTGCCGAGCCCGACAACACGATGGTGATGTTCGGCCTTGCAAAGGAATACGAAAAGATCGGCGACCACGCGAAGGTCATCGAATTGCTCGAAAGTTATCTTTCAAAGTTTGATGACGAAGGCAACGCATACGGCGTACTGGCAAACGCTTATGCTCGAATCGGCGATCGGGAAAAAGCAATTGAAACTTACAAACTAGGAATTGACGTATCAACATCGCACGGACACCCCTCTATGGCGAATGAATACCAGATGACGCTGGATATGGATTTTAGTGAGTGAATCGATGGTAGTCTGTTGAGTTTATTATGAGATGCTTTTTACTTTTGCTGGTTCTCGTAACTTCACTTTTTGCGCAAGCCTTGCTGCCCGACACGCCTGCCGGCAAGAGCGCTGCGGCTTTTTTGGAAATGGCGAACTCGACCGGTGACGACGCTCTAAAAAAATTTATTCTCGATCACGTGACTCCTAATCCCGACTTGACGCTCGACCAGCGTGTCGAGAGATTTCGCGGTATTCGCAACGACATGGCCGGAGCAAAACTACTGAATGTGCTGAATGCGGACGCCGAAGGCATTACATTTTCGCTGGCCAATAACCGCGGCGAATCTTTCCGGATACAACTCGAACTCGGCGAGGAAAATAAGATCGCCGGCATTCGCGTCAACCCGCTCGAGGGTGGCGGTGCGCAGAAACCGAAGGCTGCAAAAGTGAGCGAATCCAAATTTCTACCGACGGTTGAAAAATACCTCGCCGACACGGTGAAACAAGACAAATTTTCCGGAACGGTTTTAATCGCAAAGGACGGAAAGCCGGTATTCGTGAAAGCATTCGGCATGGCGTCGAAAGAAAAGGAATTGGCGAACCGGATCGACACAAAATACAACCTTGGCTCGATCAACAAAATTTTCACGATGCTTGCCGTCGGGATGTTGGCCGATGAGGGTAAGCTGTCGCTCGACGACACCATAGGTAAATACCTGCCCGATTATCCGAATGCAGACGCGCGAGCAAAGGTAACCGTCCGGCACTTGCTTACGATGACATCCGGCGTCGGCGATTTCTTCGGCCCTGAATACGAGGCAATGCCAAAGGATAAGCTCCGCAATATCGCCGATTTCATCCCGCTGTTCGCGCACAAGCCGCTGCTCTTTGAACCCGGCAAGGGCCGCCGGTATTCGAATGGCGGCTATGTTTTGCTAGGCGCGATCATCGAAAAGGCTTCGGGTCGGAGCTATTACAATTTTGTCCGCGACCGGATTTTTACTCCCATCGGTATGTCGAATACCGAAAGCCATTTTTCCGACGCTAAGACGCCAAATCAGGCAATGGGCTATACGCGTGAGATCGACGCGAAAAAATGGTCGGCGAATACCACGACGCGGCCCGCTAGAGGAAGCTCGGCAGGCGGCGGCTATTCGACTGCACAGGATCTGTTGAAATTTGCCAACGCGATCGAAGCCAAGACCTTTAAGGTTCCGGCGGCGTTACTCTCGGTGCAGGACCCGATGGTGGGCGGCCTGTTTCGCGGCGGTATAGGTTTTGCAGGCGGCGCCCCCGGTATCAATTCGACGATCGATTCTGCACTTCCTGGCGGTTATTCTGTAGTCGTCCTTTCGAACTACGATCCGCCGGCAGCTGAGGCCACCTCTGAGTACATCCGCAGTTTGCTTGGGGTAAATTAGGCGTAACTCATCGGCGAGTGTGCCTGAGGAGACGCACGATTTGAATTTTGAAGAATAGAGTGATAATCGCGCACACTATTTTGTTCGTTGCCGATCAGGCAAGGAGCGCTGGGTTTTATTCGCGTGTTTTGGACGTCGAGCCGAACTTAAATGTTCCGGGAATGACGGAATTTCACATTGCCGATGGCGCTGTTTTGGGCTTGATGGCACGCGCATCGGCAGAACGACTGTTTGCAGACTCGGTAAAGATTGTAGAGGAAAATGACTTTAAGAAAGTTGTTGAACTTTACTTATTGGTCAATGACGCAGCCGCTTACCTTCAACGAGCAATCGAATCTGGAGCCCAAGAGATAAGTCGCTTACAATTGCGCGACTGGGGGCATAGAGCCGGCTATTGCCTTGATCCTGACGGCCACATTATTGCGTTTGCGCAAGTTTTGAGCGATTAATTCTCTGATGTCGGCGTACACGTCGTCACGCTTGCCTTTTTGAGGCGCACTGGCTTATCGGGTTTTTCGTCTGTTACCGGGGCTTTGTTTATCGCATCGGCGACTTCTATGCCGCGAGTTACGCGGCCAAACGCAGCGAATTTGCCGTCGAGATGCTCGCCTTGGCCGACGAGGATGAAAAAGCTGGTTTTCGCGCTGTTCGCTTCGTCACCGCGGGCCATCGAGACGATGCCGCGTTCGTGAAGGATCTTGTTCGGTTCGTCTTGCAATGCCCGCCGGGCACGCGCCGCTTGTGCTTGAGTTAAACCGTCGTCTCGCGTCCACAGACTGCCGCCCTGAATCACAAAGCCCCGAACCACGCGCTGAAACGTAGTCGTATCAAACAGTCCTAAAGCCGTTAGATTTAGGAAGTTACGCACCGACTCGGGCGCGTTTTCCGGAAACAATTCGATCTCGATCACGCCCGATTCGGTGTCGAGCGTGACGCACTTTGACGCCATTGTTTTGGCATCCGCCCGGTCAAATGGCTCGGCGCTTGCGACCGGTGCTTCCGCTGGCCGTGCGTTTGCCTTTTTCACAACGGGCGTCGCCGACACATCCTGTCCGAGCGACACCGCTGTAAACAGCGCAAGGCAAATTACCGTATAAGTCACACTACACCGCATTGACGATATTTTCGGCTAACTCGAATCGAGTGTAAAGTAGAACCAATATGAACAAGATCATCGCAATTGCTTTTGTCGTTTTGAGCAGCTTAAATTTA
>JANOGL010000127.1:0-3102 GCA_031405985.1 Acidobacteriota bacterium
TATAGAAAGTTGAATATTTTGAGGGCGTTTTAACGTCCTTTTGTTTTTGGCTTAAGCCGAGCGGATCGGTAAGCCCGTTCAAACGGGCTGAAAATCGGGTTTTGGAACGAATACCACGCCCTAAAGGACGTGGCTATGTGCCGCGAAACGCGGAAAGACGGCTTAAGCCGTCATGACGACAGTGACAACCTGCCAGACTTCGCTTACTAACCTCAAAGAACCCGGTCGCTACTGCTCGCGGTTTTGACCCTCATCAGCCGTCGTGAATTGATTAGTTTAGCGGTTCGCTTGCGCCCTTGCTTACGCGCGGGCTTCTGCGCTGGTTGAACTTTGAGATAGAATAGACGTATTCGCTTGTAGCTTTTTAAGGAGTCTTTGATTATGAGATACACGCTCGCCGAAGATGCAAAGCCGCAAGTTAAGCTGTTGCTGGTCGCAACGTTTGCGACCATCGCGATCTGGTTCATTCCATACGCCGAATATCTGGTTTATCCGATTCGTCTGTTTGTGACGTTCGTGCATGAGAGCGGCCACGCGATCATGGCGTTTGTCACCGGCGGCGCGGTGCAAAGTTTAACGATCTCGGCGGACGGCAGCGGCGTCGTGTATAGTGCGCCGTCGGGTATGTTTGGTGCGCTGCTCACATCGAGCGCAGGTTATCTGAGCACAACATTTTTTGGTGTGCTGATGCTGTATCTCATGCGGCGAAACTTTTCACCGCATAAGATATTGCTGATTTCGGGTTCGTTCGTCGGCGTAATCACGATTGTTTTTGGCATTGTCAGTCCGCTGTTCAATTTTCTCTCGCTTAATGTGCCTTTCTCGAGCGTCGCGTTTACGGTTGTCGTTGGGTTGCTCTTGTCGGCCGGCATGATCGCGATGGCGCTGTACTCGAGCAGCAAAGTTGCGAACTTCGCGGTCGCATTTCTCGCGGTGCAATGCCTGCTGAACGCGCTGTCCGATCTCAAAACCGTTCTGTTCATCAACGCCCCGCTTGTCGGCGACAATATTGCGAACGACGCCGGCAATATGGCTGCCGCGACCGGCATTCCCCCATTTTTGTGGGTCGTCGCCTGGATCGCGATCGCGCTGCTTATGATCGTCGTCGGCATGCGATTTTATGCGATCAGAAAGGCTTCGCCGGCGAGCGATTCACTGTTCGAAGATTAGAAGTTTTTTTATCAAGTGCCACGAGGTTTTGAGCCTGTGGCAAAACTGAGATTTCTTCGGGCTTGCCCGTCTATTTGCGGAGAAGTTTACTTTTCCGGCAGTCGGCATAATGAGTTATGCGGCTTGCCGCCGCCGAAATGCGAGGCTGTCCAAAAGCAGTTTATTTATTACCGTTAGGCGGCGGCGAGCCGCGAACAGTTTTTAGCTTTATCGGAGGAGCAAGCTCCTCCGCAAATAGAGCGGCAAGCCGCTGTTAACTGATCAACCTCCAGCTAAAGCTGGAGGCAATTGAAACCATGAAGACCTTTTTTTCATTTGTTCTCATAGCCATGTTCGCCGGTGTGAATATCGCTCAGGTTAAGAAACCCGAGCCGCCCGCCGTAAAAATTCCATTCGACAAATCGCTGCAGGCTGTCGTCGTGACGACAGACGGTTGGGATGCGACCGTTGGCACGGGCACGATCTTCGAACGCAAAACAAGCGGCAGCGGTTGGAAGCAAGTCGGCGACGGTTTTGCGGTCGTGTTGGGGCGCAGCGGCCTCGCGTGGGCGGAACTCCTAAACGGCGACATCGATATGACAAAGATCAAGCAGGAAGGCGACGGCAACGCTCCCGCCGGTCTGTTCCCGCTCACCGCGTCATTTGGCAAAGGTTCGAAGCCGAACGCCGTCGAGCTGCCCTATACAAAACTCGACGCGAATACCGAGTGCGTCGATGATGTAAAATCGACATTCTACAACCGCATCGTCAATCGCATACACGTCGGGAACTTCGACTGGAAATCTTCCGAAAAGATGCTCGCCATCGAGCAATACGAACTCGGCGTCTTTGTGGCGTATAATTCGTATCCTGTCGAGAAGGGCCGCGGTTCGTGCATCTTTCTTCACGTTTGGAAGGACGCCGACACTGCAACCGAAGGCTGTACGGCGATGGAACGTCGAAACCTCGAGCGAATAGTCGCGTGGGCCTCGCCTACGAAAAATCCATATCTCGTGCAAATGCCGAAAGAAATGTATTCCAAACGTCAAAAATCGTGGAAGCTGCCGAAACTAAAATAACTCTCGACAAACTTTCGGTCGGCTCCCGTCTGATCGTGCGTTCGCGAAAAGACTGGCGTCATGCCGCCGTCGCGAAAGTAGCGGACGAGCGCGTCGTGCTCACTGTTTGCTCGCCGACGGGGCGCACTTACCGTCTGCGGCGAAAATTCGACAGCGAAGTCTTACTGCAAGGCACCGTCCCGATCCTCACCCACGACGAACCCGACGACTGGCGCGAAAACTTTTCTCGATACGACCTTCGCTGGTAGTTTTTACCATCCAAAATTCATCTGCTAAGATAAAGGTTTCTGCGCTTGCGCCGAATCTCGTCTATGCACGCTGCGAAAACAAAAGAAGAGCAAATCGAGGTTCGCGGCGCACGTGTTCACAACCTCAAAAACATCTCTGTCTCGCTGCCGATCAATAAACTCACCGTAATTACGGGCGTTTCCGGCTCGGGCAAATCGTCGCTCGCCTTTGACACGCTCTATGCCGAGGGACAACGCCGATATGTCGAATCGCTGTCAGCCTACGCCCGCCAGTTTCTCGAACGAATGGACAAACCCGACGTCGATGAGATCGTCGGCATTGCTCCTGCGATTGCCATCCGTCAAAAAAATTCGACAAAAAATCCGCGCTCGACCGTCGCGACCCAGACTGAAATATACGATTATCTGCGGCTGCTCTTCGCACGGGCCGGAACGACGATCTGTCATGTAAGCAATCGCGCGGTCAAGAAGGATTCGCCCGACTCCTAGCCGGATGAAATCTTGGCAGAGCTCGAAGAAGATACGCGATTTTACGTTCTGTTCCCGATACAAGAAGAAGATGCCGCTCGTGTCCGTAGCCCGCACGTAAGTAAGGGCTCATCGAAAAACTCGAAACGTAAGCAATC
>JANOGL010000135.1:0-2142 GCA_031405985.1 Acidobacteriota bacterium
GATGAAGATCGCCGTTCCGGGCGAACTGACGAGCGCGTATCTCGCATTGCGAATCTATAACAAAGACTTCCAGCATGTCGTCATGCCGTTCGACGAGATCATCGACGCCGTTCAAAAAGGTGAGGTTGACGCCGGTCTGCTTATCCACGAAGGCCAGCTTTATTACAAGCAGATCGGTCTTGACAAGGTGCTCGATCTCGGCGAATGGTGGTTTGAAAAGACCGGCTTGCCGCTGCCGATGGGCGGTAACGTGATTCGCCGCGATCTCGGCAAAGAGCTGATGCGCGAGGTTTCAAAGCACCTGCACGCCAGCATTATTTACTCGATGGAGAATCGCGAGGACGCGCTTTCATACGCGATGCAGTTCGCCCGCGATATGCAGCCCGAACTCGCCGACCGCTTTGTCGCAATGTGGGTCAACGACCTCACGCTCGACTACGGCGACCGCGGCCGCGAAGCCGTGAAAAAACTCCTCGACGAAGGCCACAAAGCCGGCATTATCAAACACAAGGTCAAACTCGATTTTGTGGAATGATCTCGCCCTGTCCCTAGCCCGCACGTAGGTAAGGGCTACGAAAACACTCTGCCATAAAAATTTTCTATTGCCATCATAAGCATCATTTGCTAATCTGAGCATCCGTTCGATGAGGCGATTCATCGAATGGCCGGCCTAAAAGATGAGGTATTAGGCCGCCGGACGACAAAGTCGGTTAATATTGCCCGTTCCGGTATGTTATAGTAACGATGCACTGCTTTCTGGTGCCGCAAGAGTCTCTCACGACGGTCAGGGCCGCCCAACAAACACTAATGAATATCTTGCTAAAACGAGTTAATTGGTTATTTATTGCCTTTTACGCGCTTTTTAGTACGATTGCACCTGCGCAGGCAGACAGGCCGTCGCTGATGCAGGATATTGCGGTTCAACGCCCTGCTGGTGCGACGCCGACCGCGACACCAAAGGTTCAAAAGACCGGCAGTTCAACGCCTTCGGTTTTGACGTCTGCACCACCGACAAACGTGGTTCGTACACTGTTTCCGGTGCTCGCCGAGGTGCCGATTCCCGGCTATTCGGGCGTTTTGATCGAATCGATGGACGGCAATGTCGTCGTCGAGAGTAACGCGGCGTCTACGTTTAATCCCGCGTCGAACGTCAAGATCGCGACCGCCTATGCCGTTCTGAGAAGCTTCGGCCCCGAATTTCGCTTCCTCACAAATGTTTACACCGACGGTGCGATCGACCTTACAAGCGGCACGCTGACTGGCAATGTTTACGTGTCGGGACGCGACCCGATGTTCTCGTATCAGCACGCGGTGACGATCGCAAATGAGCTGAACAAGCTTGGAATCCGCTCCGTGACCGGCGATCTTATCGTGACGGATAACTTTACGATGAATTACTCGGCGTCGACGCCCGCGTCGGCAAGCTCGCTGTTTCTGACCGTTGACTCGTCAAAACGGCCCGCGGCAGCGACGCGAGCGTGGCTCAATTATCTTTCGTATTCGGGACAGTTCGGCAAGGTCAACGGTATTCCGGGTGTAACCTTTACCGGCGCGGTTTACGTCCAGCCCATACCGAGCAATTTGCGACATCTATTTACGCACGAATCGGCGCCGATGCTCGATATCCTGAAAGCGACGCTTTGCTACTCGAACAATTTTCTCTCCGAGCGTCTTGGCGATATGCTTGGCGGGCCGTACGCGGTCGCGCAGCTTGTGCGTTTGAACGCGAACATCTCGCCTGCTGAATTTTCGCTCCAGACCTCGAGCGGGCTTGGCTATAATCGTGTCACTCCGAACGCGATGATGAAGCTGCTGCGTGCTCTGCGCACCGATCTTGCCCGTCACAGGATGACCTTTTCTGACATCATGCCGGTCGCCGGCATCGACCAGGGAACACTCGAAGGCCGCTTTGACACAACCTTTTCGCGCGGTAGCCTGGTGGGGAAAACCGGCACGCTCGGCAACACGGACGGCGGCGTCAGCTCGCTTGCCGGCGAAATCAACACTCGTAACGGACGGCTTCTCTTTGTGATCTTTAATCAGCGCGGCAGCGTCGCGCGATTTAGGTCCTTTCAGAACAGCTATATGTCGCTCGTTCAGGGGCAATTCGGCGGCGCACAACCGGTTGTTTACGACGCCGTC
>JANOGL010000142.1:0-2855 GCA_031405985.1 Acidobacteriota bacterium
CTCTAAGAGCCATACACAAAGCATTCTCATACACCGACTCAATAAAACCATGACCGAGTCCATTGTAAACATCGTCGAAAACGCCAATGATCGTCTTCGTCAGCTCCGCATGTCGAAACTGTTCATTTGTTTTGTGTTCCGTCATTAAAATTCAACCAATCAAATAAAATCTGCGTTATCTGCTTCATCTGCGGTTAATTCACGCTAGCATTTCGCAACTTAATTGTTCACCAACTTCCAGTTCTTATAAAACACGCCGTTGATGCCTTTGAAAAAAATTCTTATCACACTCACTGCAAAGTCGAACACGAACGGCAGATATGACGGTCGTAGAATATCTACAAACAGAACATATCTCGGCTTGTCGGTTTCGTTGAACGACTGATGCAGCAGCGTGTCGTCGAAGATAAAAAGTTTATTGTCACGCCAGCGGTTCTCGACCGGGCCGACTTTGATGTACGCGTTCTCGTCCTCGATTTTGTTAAGACAATATAGAACGCGCAAGCTCGCTCTGAACGGCCCGAAATGTCTCGATGTCCGCTCGCGTTCTCGAAACGCCGACACGCCGACGGTGCGCACAAAGCGATGCGCCCTCGTAAATTCGGGCATCTCGATCGGCGCTTGCTGATCGCGTCCGTACCATTTGAAGAACAACATCGCACGCGGACTCTCGCCCATGTATTTCTCAAGCTGTCCGACCAGGTTGCTTTCGTCGGCAGTTTTGAGCAGTTGCGCAATCTCTTCTTGATACGCCGACGGCAAATCGTCGAGTTTATAAACGCCCTTGTTCCAATACGGCAATGCAAAAATGTCGAGCAAAATATTCAGAGGCGAAGCGAGCCAAGTCCCGATGCCGTTCTTCAAAAAATATTGTCTGAACACACCGGCGTCGAGACCGCGATTGCGCGACACGTCATACACGCCGCACAGCACTAAGATCAAAAGCGGTATCGGGAAAAAGTATGCGATCGCGACAAACACTCCACCGACGAGAATGTATTTTATTGTTTTTTTAATCGTGCGTTTCAAAGTGTTGAACTAATGCGGATTCGGATCGACCGGGGCTTTTGGCGGATCGCGAAGAATCGCTCCGGCAAATTCCACGCTCTCACCCGTAAGAGTTTTGTGAATGCCCATCGCCGCAAGCTTACCCATCTGCGAAGCATCGACGGCCTCGGCTCCGCCGTTTGCACAGTCGCCGCCGGCAAAGATTTTTAGATCGGAAGTTTGCATCGCGTCATTTACAAACACGCGGCCTTTTTCGTCCGTCGCGACGCCGCAAACATCGGTGAAAAACGACGACATCTTTGTCTGGCCGATAGCTTTAATGATTTGATCGCAAGCAATTTCGATTTCAGCGCCGTCGGCTGTTTTGCAGCGAAGTCCGCTGACCCGTTTTTCACCGCAGATCGCAATCGGCGTCGTCTGCCACATGCACTCGATACCGTCTGTGCGGGCGAGTTCCATTTCGTAATCGTAAGCCGGAGCGTCCCTTTGAGTGCGGCGATAAACCATAATGACACGCGTCGCGCCGAGACGTTTGGCCTGCGTAACGGCATCAACGGCCGTATTACCTGCGCCGATCACAACAACGATTTTACCGAGCGGCACCGACTTCCAATCGCGAGTTTTTACTTGTTCGATGAAAGCAAGCGCGTCGATCACGCCTTCCAAATCTTCGCCCGGAATATTAAGTTTGTTCGTTTCGCCAAGACCGATGCCGACAAAGATCGCATCATGCCATTCTTTTAGCAGCTCGATTCCGACATGATTGACGGGCCCGAGATTTTCGGCCGAACCGGCAACAACCTCTGTGTTGAGCCGAAACTCGACGCCGATACTTGCAACATGCTCGGCCTCGCTAAGGCTGACCGATTGCGGCATTTTGTATTCAGCCATGCCGTAGGTGTCGAGGCCGCCGGCTTTCTCGCGGCGCTCGTAAACGGTCGCATCGTAGCCAAGCCTCGCAAGGTAAGTGGCACACGACAAACCCGCAGGCCCCGAACCGACAATGCCGACAGACTTGCCGTTCGACTCGCCTTTCGTAAATATCTGCTTGTCGCTAGCCATCGCGTGATCGGTCGCATAACGCTGCAGACGGCCGATCTCGATCGGTTTTTGAATCAGGGTTTTCTCGACGCACGCGCCTTCGCACAAAACTTCGACAGGACACACTCGCGCGCAGCTTGCGCCGATCGGATTCGCGTCAAAGATCACACGAGCCGAGCCCATCACGTTGCCGCTCGTGATTTTTTTTATAAATGACGGAACATCGATATGCGTCGGACAGGCACTTATGCAAGGCGCGTCGTAGCAATACAGACAGCGGTTCGCCTCTTGCATCGCCTCAGCCGCCGTCATCGCCGGATTGATCTCGGCAAAGTTCTGCTCGATCTGCGTTATGTCTAAAGGTGTGCAAAAATCACTCATAAAAATTTACCGCAGAGACGCAGAGAAAACACGAGGCAAATAAATATTACTGATCATCTCCGAGAATCTCCGCGTCTCTGCGTCTCTGCGGTTCAAATCAATCCGCCACGATTCGACCGTAGGCATCGGGTCGTCTATCTCTAAAAAACTGCCACGTGTTGCGGACTTCTTTGATCTTGTCCATGTCGAGATCGGCGACGACCAGTTCGTCCTGATCGCGCGAGCCCTCGGCGATGATCTGGCCGCGCGGGTCGCAGAAATAGCTTTGGCCGTAAAACTCGCCGATGTTCCACGGAGCCTCGGTACCGACGCGGTTTATTGCTCCGACAAAGTAACCATTCGCGACCGCGTGTGCGGGCTGCTCAAGTTTCCAGAGATATTCGCTCAAACCGGCAACCGTCGCCGACGGATTGAAAATGATCTCC
>JANOGL010000216.1:0-4138 GCA_031405985.1 Acidobacteriota bacterium
CCGGCATATAATAGCTTTGTCGCCGAGACCACAACGACCCTGGCAGACTCAAATCAAGTCAGTAGAACCTCCTCTATCAATCCCAATACGGGAGAGATTGGATTCGATCAATATAACAATCAAACCGATGTTTACGAATACGATTTTGGAACAGGTGTTCCCGGCGCGCTGCTTCGACGAATCCATACAGATTTCGTTATGCACCCAGATTATCTGAATGGACAGTTGTTTTCCCTGCCGAGTCAAACGTGGGTTTCGTCAGACATAAACGGTACGACGAAGGCGTCTCTGACTCAGTTTGAGTATGACAATTACAACCCTGATGCGAATCACGCTGGGCTTGTCGCAAGAAGCAGCGTCGTCGGACACGACACGACAAATTACGGCACTTCGAAAACGAATCGCGGCAATGTTACAAAGGTCACGACTTACGAAAATGCGCAAACGCAGACAGGAGCAGTCTCGGCTTATTCGCAATACGACATTCTCGGCAATGTCGTAAAGACGATTGATGCAAAAGGAAATGCCTCGACGATTGATTACAGCGACAGATTCGGTGCGCCCGATGGTGAGGCTCGTGGCAATACTGCGCCTGCACAGTTGAATGGTCAATCGACTTTCGCGTTTCCAACAGCCGTAACAAATCCACCAGCCGTAACAAATCAACTCGGCTGGACGGCTTACATGCAGTACGATTATTTCACCGGCCAGCCGGTAAACGCCGAAGACATAAACGGCGTGATCTCGAAGACGATCTACAACGATCTGCTCGACCGCCCGACGCAAAGCGTTACTGCTGTCGGCACGACGTTTGAAAGACAGGCGAATATTATTTACGACGATGCAAATCGCCGTATCGAATCAAAAAGCGATCTCAACACTCTCAACGACAACTTGCTCAAATCCGAAAGCTTTTACGACGGGCTTGGCCGCACTTTTGAAGCTCGAAAGTATGAATCCGACGGCGGTTATGTAGCGACTAAAACCGAATACGACGCGCTTGGCAGGCCAAAGCGCGCGACCAATCCACATCGGCCATTGCAGAACGAAACGGTCTATTGGACAGAGAGTTTTTACGATGCCTTAAGCCGCGTCACGAAAATAAAAACCCCGGACAATGCCGAAGTTAACACAAGCTATTCGGGCAATTCTGTCACAGTCACAGATCAGGCCGGAAAGCAGCGCCGTTCTATCACCAACGCCCTCGGCCAACTCACGCGCGTCGACGAGCCGGATACTAACGGCAATCTCGGCAGCATCTCCGCGCCGAATCAGCCGACGAATTATGCTTATGATATTTTGAATAATCTAACGACTGTGACACAGGGCGTTCAGACGCGCTCATTTGTCTATGATTCGCTGTCGAGATTAAAGCAAGCGAACAATCCCGAAAGTGGAATAATCAATTATCTTTACGACAATAATTCAAACTTAACGAGCAAAACCGACGCTCGCGGCGTGAAGACCGACTATGTTTACGACGCTTTGAATCGCGTGACGAATCGAAACTACTCTCTGACCGGCTCGACGCCGCCGAACTATCAGGCCACGCCGAATGTCAGTTACTTCTACGACAACCTGCCGAATGCGAAGGGCAAGCTGACGAAAGTGAGTTCATCGGTTTCGACAACCGAATACACCGCGTTCGACATCTTAGGACGTGTGACGCGGAGCAAGCAGACAACCGACGGAGTAGTTTACGGCACCGACGCCGCTCCGATGACGTATACCTACAACCTGTCGGGAACTATGATCGAGCAAAAATATCCGAGCGGTCGTGTTGTGAAGAACACTCTCGATGCTGACGGCGATCTTGCACAAGTTCAAAGCCAAAAGAACGCAACGGCTATTTGGCGGAATTACGCCAACAGCTTTGTTTACACGGCGGCGGGAGCAGTTTCGAGCATGAGACTTGGTAATGGAAAGTTTGAAAATACGCAGTTCAATTCGAGATTACAACCAACACAGATCGGCCTCGGAGCCTCGGCAAGCACGCAGAACCTGCTCAAATTGAATTACGATTACGGCACAACGGCAAATAATGGAAATGTGTTATCGCAGACCATCACGGTCCCGACCGTCGGTGCGAGCGCAGGTTTCGTGGCAACTCAGACATACACCTACGATTCGCTGAACCGCATCAACGACGCCAAAGAGATGATCGGCACGACTCAAACGTGGAAGCAGACCTTCCTTTACGACCGCTACGGGAACCGTAACTTTGACACAACCGCAAACCGAACAACAACAATCCCGACAGGCTGCGCCGTCGCCGTCTGCAACCCAACCGTCGATCCCGCAACGAATAAGCTTGTCGGCTATCAATTCGACAACGCCGGAAATACAAAAGTCGATGCAAACGGCCAGACATTTACCTATGATTCAGAAAACAAGCAGGTTCAGGTAAATAACGGTGCTGGAATCGTCGGACAATATTTCTACAATGGCGACGGCCAACGAACCAAGAAGGTTGTCCCGTCAACAGGCGAAACGACGATCTTCGTTTACGACGCCGCCGGAAAGCAGATTGCCGAATACTCAACAATCGTCGCCTCAACAAACGACGCCAAAGTCGCATATCTTACCGCTGACCACCTAGGCAGCCCGCGCATCAACACCGACGCAACCGGCAACGTCACCGCCCGCCACGACTACCACCCGTTCGGCGAAGAGATAGCAACCATCCAAAGGATCGCCGGTCTCGGTTACGCTGACGACACGATAAGGAAGCAGTTCACCGGCTACGAAAGAGATAATGAGTCAGAGCTGGATTTTGCTCAGGCCAGGTACTACAACCCGATTCACGGAAGGTTTACTTCCGTCGATCCGTTGATGGCCTCGGCGGATATTATCAACCCACAGACGTTCAATCGCTATGTTTACGTCGGAAATAACCCGATAAACATGAACGACCCAACCGGCGAGATTTGGGGTGTAAATGGAAACAGCTTAGAGTGGTTCGACACCGAAGCGGCGATGAAGGAGAAAGGCTTCTCAGCCTATGACGGGCCGATGATCGGTATGCGTGGCGATCAGATGTTTGCATTGAACGCCACAACCGGTGCCGCGGTGGCCGTAAATTCCGCTGCTCAGCTATTTGGCCAGTATGCTACTTGGGGTGTCAGTACAGCCGCGATTGAATCAGCTGCACTGACGCTAGGCGTGACTGCTTCACTGGCAATTGCATACGTTGCTGCTGTCCGATACAGTCCCGGTCAAGTTGATGCGACGATGGACGACTGCCATTCGTGTGGATTCCGCATCCAGAATCATGTCAACATGATGAATCAGAAGGCTGATGAACTCGCAGCGAAGGTTAATGTCGAAGCAAAAGCCAGTTCTCAGTCAACGCCCGGTGACCCAAATTCCGCTAAGCCTCCAGATAATAAACCTTCATCGTCCGGTAGTTCCAAACCACCCGGGCACGGCAAAGATTGGGTTAAGATGCGAGGCGGTCAAGGTTATCGTGACCCGGATGGTAATATTTGGAAAAAGGATATGAAACATAAAGATCATTGGGATGTTTCGGATCGAAAAGGCAAAAAAATAAAGGAGGTAGACTTCAATGGCAACAAAATCTGGCCCGGGGGACCGAAAAACAAAAACAAGTAATATTGAACATCCTTACAAGGATTTCGAAACTACTCATTTATGGGATGTAGTGGATACCGCCATTGATGATTTGGTTGAGAATACTGACATTCAAGAAACAACCCACCGAAATTATATAGTCGGTTATTTGTGTAAGAAACTTGCTGAATCAAATTTGATAAAGGAAGAATAGGCGTAAGCAGACGACGGACGGAGTAGTTTACGGTACCGACGTCGCTCCGATGACATATACCTACAGTCTGTCGGGTGCTATGATCGAGCAGAAATATCCGTCAGGCCGTGTTGTGAAAAATACTTTGTCGAGCGACGGCGATCTGCAACAGGTGCAAAGCCAAAAGAGCGGAGGCACTTTACAGAATTATGCGAATGCGTTCAATTTCAATGCAGCGGGCGCTGTGACCTCGATGAGGTTGGGCAACGGCAAGTTTGAATCGACGCAATTCAACTCGCGTCTGCAACCAACCCAAATCGGCCTCGGCGGTTCTGCAACGAACACAAGTTTGCTGAAACTGAATTACGATTACGG
>JANOGL010000219.1:0-14806 GCA_031405985.1 Acidobacteriota bacterium
CAATAGAAATGTGTTGCTAAAATGAATAGTCATTTTTCGAACCGGAAAATTGTCGTTAGATGTTTAAAGACAATATACAGCACGCCTTTACCGGACAAAAATCCAGTAAGCGATAAGTAGTGGCGTCAGGACAAGCGGCCCGACGGACACCATATAGATGAGAGCGCTGACTGTCACCCAAAATCCAAATGCCAGGTGATCGGCCACACTTGGCGATAAAGCTGCATTTTCAAATTTCAAGCGGTTGCGATACTCGCCTACTAAACCGTCGAGCAACTTGTCGTTGTACTCGGTCGCGAAAAGATTCGCCGTATTGCGTCCTCGCATAAAGCCGCGATATATGCCACGCGGATTTACAACCAGTCCCTGAGCGACATTCATCAGATCGAGCCACCAGCCGGCCCAGAATCTCTGCAAGCCACCCGAGCTCACTTCCCACGCTGATATCTCTGCCTCGCCCCGCCACGTCGTCGGATACTCCGTTAGAACGTGGTGAAGGTCGTGAAGCTTTACCGCCGCTACGCGCCCGGCCGTGTTCGGCAGCCAGATCGGTATTCGCCAGACCTTGACCTTTATCCAGGGCTCGGTGTAACCGCCGTCCTCGGCAAAGCCGCTGCGACGAAAATATTCGGCACGAGCCTCCTTTAAGGTCATTTTCGGTGCGTAGATCACGAATGACACTCCTACCTTACAACCAATTATATGCTTCTGTGACTTATTAGTGGAAATGAATACGCTTGCGTTTCATGTTAAGAAATATTTATATTTGAACTGATGCATATCGAAACTCTAAAAGTATTTTGCGACCTCGTCGATCTTGAGAGTTTTTCGCTCGCCGCCGAGCGCAATTTTATTACGCAGTCGGCCGTGAGCCAGCAAATTCGATCGCTTGAAGATAGGTTCAAGCGACGTCTCCTCGAGCGGATTCGCGGCCGCCGAGAAGTGAAATTGACCGCCGCGGGCGAGGTTTTTAACCGCGAGTCGCGACTCGTGCTCGAAGCGTACGAACAGCTTCAGGAAAACCTTCGTGGCGTTGTCGGCAAGATCGGCGGCACGGTCAAGGTCGCGACGGTTTACAGTGTGGGCTTACACGAGCTGCCGCAGAAAGTGCGCGAATTCATGACAAAATTTCCGTCCGCAAAGATCGACCTCGAATATCAACGCACGACGCGCGTCGTTCGCGACGTAATGAGCGGCACGGTCGAACTCGGCATCCTCGCCTTTCCCGAACCAAAACGCGGGCTTACGATAACGCCGATGCCTGACAATCGCCTCGTATTGATCGCGCCGCCCGATCACAAATTTGCGACGAGGAAAAAGATCAAAGTCTCCGATCTCAGCGGCCAGGACTTTGTTCATTTCGAGCGCGACGTTCCAACACGTAAAGCGATGGACAAAATTTTTAAGGCCGCCGGTGTTGAGGTTAAGAAAGTCGCGGAGTTCGACAATATCGAAACGATCAAGCGAGCCGTCGAGGTCGGCTTCGGCCTTGCCATCGTCCCCGAACCTGCGGTCAGCGAATCGCGAAAGGCAGGTACGCTCGCCGTAATTCCACTAGCAGAAAAATACTGGACACGAACGGTGGGCGTCATTCACCGCTCAGATCGTAACTTGTCGCTCGCCGCAAAGAAGTTTGTTCAGTTACTAGAAGGTGCTTGAAAACTTGATTTAGATAAGCATCTTCATCGATAATAGAGCCGTTAATCCGCCAGTTTTGTACACCTTAGGAGGTTATCGAGATGAGATGGTTCTTTCTCGCTTCACTTGCCGCTGTTACTTCATTTTTGTTGTTGACGGTATTTCCGTATCGCGCGCCGGTTACGGCGATCAGCGAACCGTCCCCCCTTAGGGGTTTCGAGAACTACGACATTCGCACTGACAAATCGGATTCAGCAATTGCGCGGTTACGCTCGATGCGCGGCATTGGTCGCACTTTAATGCGACGTGGCGACACTCGACTCAAGATCGAGTACAACGACGAACTCGATGTTGCGGAAATTATCTCGCCAACCGAGGTGGAGAATTCACTCTCGCGTCGCGGCAGCCGTCAATCTCGGGCCGACGTACTGAGAAATTTTGTCGCCGACAACCATGCTGTTTTTGGCGTCGGCGACCTCGATCAGCTCCGTCTGACAGCCGATTACAAAAATCCCGACGGCAATCTGGCGTTTGTCAGATTTACGCAGGAAATTGCGGGCGTGCCCGTTTTCGGCGCCGAGGTAAAAGCGGGATTTTCGCGCCGCGGCGAGATGTTTCGTGTCATAAACAGTCTCGCACATAGCATCGACGAAAGTTCCATCAGTAAAGACTTTGGCGAGCCTGAAATGGCCGCCGCCGCCGCCGCCGCCGCCGCGAATGTTGAGATCAACATCGGCGATCTTGCCCGAAATGTCTCTAAGCGTAAGGGCGAGAGCCGATTTTCCATCCCGTCATTAGCGGACGAAATTGTCGCCGAGAAATACTACTTTCCCGTCGGCAACGGCGTCGTACGCCCCGCGTGGAAGGTGCTCTTATGGAAGCGCGATGCCGCATATTACGTCGTTATCGATGCGGCGGATGGGACGCTGCTCTGGCGAAAGAACATCGTCGAGCATCAAACCCTCCCGGCGACATATAACGTGTACGGCAACCAAAACAGCCTGCTGAAAACCGCCGACAGCCCGTCTCCATTCACTCCCGGTTGTGTCTCGCCTATCGGTTGTGCCCAGCCACCGGCGGTGGCCAGGACGACATTCACGCTCGTCGGTAACGAAGCTCCGTATGCATTCAACAACATCGGCTGGATACCCGACACGGGCTTGCCGGTGCGCACACCGGCTGACGCCAACATCACCGACGGCAACAATGTCGAGACCGGCATTGACCGCGCGCTCCCGAATGGCCCCGATCCAAACGGCTGGGCGTTTGGCAATCCGACGCGTGTGTTTAATTTCAGCTACAATCCCGGACCCGGACTTCCGCCGCCGGGCGAAGAGCCGCTGCCGACCCCGCCGCAGCCTTATCCTCCGACGGCGTTTCAGCAAGGTGCGGTGACGCACGGGTTCTACGTTGCGAATCGTTGGCACGACGAGATGTACCGATTTGGGTTTACGGAACAGGCGGGTAATTTTCAACACTTCAATTTCGGTCGAGGCGGCAGCGAGGGCGACCGAATTTCGTTCGATATCCAAGATGTTTCAGGCACCAATGGGGCGAATTTTGCAACGCCGAGTGACGGTGGCCGGCCTCTATTGCAGATGTTTATTTGGACGGGCCCGACGCCGGATCGCGACGGTGCACTTGATTCTCAGGTCGTCGTCCACGAAGTAACGCACGGACTTTCGAATCGTCTGATCGGCAACGCGACCGGCCTCGGATCAAATATGTCGCGTGGCATGGGCGAAGGCTGGTCCGACTTTTACGCACTCGCGCTTATGTCCGAGCCGACCGACGACCGCTTGGGCACTTACACGGTTGGCGGATACATTACATATTTGATTACGCCAGCCTATGAGTCGAATTACTATTACGGAATTCGCCGCTTTCCGGTTGCCGTATGGGCATCACGCGGCCCGAACGGCCTGCCGCATAATCCGCTGACGTTTCGATACATGAATTCGGACTGCAATACGAACATTGGTACAACGACGACGAACCCGAACAGCGCCTATCCGCGCGGACTCATCGGCACGTCGGTATGCGATCAGGTTCATAACCTGGGCGAGATCTGGTCTGTCACGCTCTGGGAAGTTCGCGCTCAACTGCTACAGCGACACGGGGATGTCGAAGGTAATCGGCGAATCCTGCAGTACGTGACCGACGGCATGAAGCTCTCGCCGCTTAATCCGACATTCCTGCAAGAGCGTGACGCGATACTTGCGGCAGCCGCCGCTGTTGACGCCGGCGATCTTGCGCCGATGTGGCGCGGGTTTGCGATTCGCGGGCTTGGGTTTAGTGCCTCGATTCAAAATGCTGGCACTGGCAACAACAACACGGTCGTGACAGAGGCGTTCAACTTACCGCCGCAATTCAGACGACCGACGCGTGCAGATTTTGATGGCGACGGACGATCGGACGTGTCGGTCTTTCGGCCGTCGGATCGAATCTGGTATCTCAATCGCTCTACCGCCGGTTTTGGCGCCGCAAACTGGGGTCTTTCTACTGACGTTCCTTTGACTGACGATTTCGACGGTGACGGAAAGGCGGACATTACTGTCTTTCGCGCGACGGCCGACGGTAGTCAGCCGGATTATTACATCTTGAACAGCGCCACTCTGACCGTCACATACGCATTATGGGGAACGATCGGCGACATCCCGCTCAGCGAAGATTTCGACGGCGACAACCGCGCCGACGTGTGCGTTTATCGTCCGACGACTGGGCAATTTTTTGTTCGTCGAAGCACGGATGGCGCGATTCTGACTACCACACCAGTTGTTGGCGGCGTTCCGCTAGCCGGCGATTTTGATGGTGATTCAAGAGGCGACTTCGCCACGTATACTGCTGGAACCTGGCGGATATTGCGCTCGGAAACGGGCTATACGCCGGGGTTTCTTATCTACTGGGGAATTGCCGGTGACAAGGTCGTCCACTCTGACTATGACGGCGATGGCAAGGACGACTTGGCAGTCTATCGCCCGTCCGACGGCACCTGGTACATCACTGCAAGCGCCGGCGGCACACGCTTTGTGAATTTCGGTATCTCGACCGACATTCCTGTTCCCGCCGACTACGACGGTGACAGCCGCTCGGACATCGCCATCTATCGCGACGGTTTTTGGTGGATCAACGGCTCGACGAGCGGAATATTTGTCACTAACTTCGGACTCACGGGCGACAAGCCGCTGCCTGCGACGTACATTCCGTAAACAAAGAAAGCCTGCTCAACGCATCGAGCAGGCTTTTCAAATTAATCACAAATCCGACTATTGTGGGATCTTCAGTTCCTGACCTGGATAAATTTTATCCGGGTGGTTGAGAATGTCGCGGTTGTGGTCCCAGATGGCTTTCCACTGGATACCGTATTTGCCCGCGATCTTGCTGAGGCTGTCGCCCGAGACGACGGTGTATGTATTCATGCCGCCGCCGGCCAGGTCGCCCGTCGTGATATTGAGAATCAGATCACCCGCACGAAATTCGGGATCGAGACGCTCATATTCGGCCCACATAGCTTCTTTTGCTTCGGTGCTCGGGGCCGTTCCGTTGATGTGAAGAACTCCGTCGCCTTCGGTCAATTCATAGGTTGTGCCGTTTGAATTTGCGAGCTCGAGAAGTGAAACGTATTTTTCTTGTAATGACATAATTCCTCCTTTTGCCGCTTATTTCTTAACGGTTACGTTGTTATTGATTTTCTTAGCGTTACCTTTGGCTTCGCTGGCAGCCTGCATGACTTTTACCAACTCTTCCTTGCTTGCTACTTCGCCGGACAAATTGATCTCGCCATTGGTGACTGTAGCAGTAACTCCCTTGATGCCAAGTTTCTTGATGGCTTCGCTGACAGTGCCTTCAATCATCTTGTCAGGCGATGCTGGCGGCGGTGTCGGTGCCGGTTTGATGGTGCAATTGTTAGTCACCGACTTGATGCCTTCGACCGTCTTGACCGAAGCCTCAGCTTTTGTTTTAACCGCAGCGTCAGCGACTTCGCCTGTAAGCGTTGCAACACCATCTTTTACGGCGACGGTTACGCCTATTACTTTATCGGCAGCGAGCTTATCCGTCGCCGCCTTTGTCAGATCTGCGTCACTCTTGCCGCACGCGCTCATGAACAGCGCGAAGGCCAAAGTCAGAACTGTAATAAATTTAATTTTCATTTTTCCTCCGAAACATCCGATCTATTATTTTGAGTATGATCGCAACCAAAAAGATAGCGATACTAAGCAAACTCCTGCCCAAAAACCTTACGGGCGAACGCGAATTTATTTAGTGAACGTATTATGAATTGAAGTCCAAGGATTTGGCAACAACAAAATGCCGTTTCATAAAAAAATCTCGTTTGCCAGCTGCCGAGCCACATCGTACGAGGTATTTCCTGCTTTAATGACAAAGTGCCAATCTGCGAGGCAGTAAACTTTTTGGCGCTCTTCGAACAGAGCCCGCGCCTTTTTTTTATCGCGTGCCAGAGGGCGATCTTTGCGTGAAAACGCGATGTTCAGCCAGCAATGGTCGAAAGTCGCTTCGAGCCAGACGGTCGTAAATTCGTGAGCTTTTATCAATTCACGATTACCCGCAATCGTCCACGTTCCGCCCCCAAGAGATAAGATGCGACTGTTGTTACTTGCCAACAGCCCCTTCAAATTTTCAGTCTCAATCTCGCGATAACGCTCGACGCCATCCGTGTCAATAATTTGCGCGATCTTGCGCTTTTCGTTCTGTTCAATAACAGCGTCGAGATCAGCGCGCTTTGCCCCGACCATTTTCGCGAGGTGCCGCGAGACGCTGGATTTGCCCACGCCCATAAAGCCCGTCAACGCAATGCGGATGTCTTTGTTCATCTAAAATGATTTGCCCACGAAATACACGAAATACACAAAAAAAACCGCAAATGTGTGCTGGCCGAAAGCACTACAAAATATTGCCAAAACTTTCGTGTCATTTCGTGTGTTTCGTGGGCAATCCTCTTTACATTACGACAGAATCGAGCGCTTCGAAAAATCGGGGAAATGAAATGGCGACGCATTCGGCATCCACTATTTCGGTCTCGCCAGCTGCAAGCAGAGCCGCGACCGCGAAGGCCATTGCAATCCTGTGATCGCCGTAAGTATCTATCTGTGAACCGTTTAGATCAGAGCGATAGACGCGAAAGCCATCCTCAAACTCGTCAACTTTGGCGTTCATCCGACGCAGGTTTTCGCAGACGGCAGCGATACGGTCCGATTCTTTTACGCGAAGTTCGGCTGCATCGCGAACTTCGAGACCGGCGTCGAGCTTCGTTCCCAAAACGGCGAGTACGGGGATCTCGTCGATCAGATTTGCAATAGTTTTGCCGTGAATAATGAGCGTCTCGCTCGTTTGCGGCAAACCTCCGCGAACTCGTATCGTCGCTGTCGGTTCGTTGGAGATCTCACGCTCATCCGACAGTTCGATGTTTGCACCGATTTCGCACAGCACGTCGAGGAATGCTCGACGCGTCGGGCTCACGCCGACGTTTTTGAGAGTGAGATCGGAACTTTCGAGACAAACTGCCGCAGCGATAAAAAAAGCGGCCGCCGAAATGTCGCACGGAACAGCAAAATCACAAGCACTCAGGCCAGCATCACCGGCAACGGTAATCTTGCAACCTGATTTTAGGTTTTCGCTACGGACTTTTACACCAAACCACTCGAGCATTCGTTCGGTGTGATCGCGCGTCGGCGTTGTCTCGATCACGGCCGTTTCGCCGCCGGCGTAGAGTCCGGCGAGCAAGACGCACGACTTGATCTGTGCGGAGGCGACGGGCAATTTATATTCGATAGCGCGAAGCGGTTTTGAGCCGGTAATTGTGAGCGGTGCTCTGCCGTCGTTTGACGCAACGGACGCCCCCATTTTCGTTAGCGGCTCGATTATTCGTCGCATCGGACGAATTTGCAGCGACGCGTCGCCGACGAGAGTTGCTGTAAAATCTTGTCCCGCGAGAATGCCCGCGAGCAGCCGCATCGTTGTCCCGCTATTGCCGCAATCGAGTTCGTGTGATGGTTTAATGAGGCCGTATTTGCCTGAGCCGGTTATGGTTACGGTGGCATCATCGCGCTCGATCTTTACGCCGAGAGCGGCGAGGCAACCAAGCGTTGCCTTGCAATCGGCGCTTGTGGCAAAGTTCGAAATACGCGTTTTGCCGTCAGCGATCGCCGCCAACATCGCCGCTCGATGCGATATGGATTTATCGCCGGGCAGTTCGATCACGCCCTTTAGCGAACTCGCTCGCGACAGTCTCATATACAACATCTTAACGGCTGACCGGCTCATTTGTCTTGACAGCGCGGGTCTTTAGCGGCTAACTTACCTCTCATACGTTGTGTCTGAAATAAGGGAAATCAGCTTGCCGAGCCGTCTGGAATCGGTTGACGAGGCCGCCACGATCGCAGACGAATTCGCAAAACGCCAAAGTCTCGATGACGAATTTATTTCCGCCATCGACCTTGCGATCCGTGAGTCCGTTGCAAACGCGGTTAAGCATGGCAACAAACTCGACGAGTCGAAGAACGTAAATGTCACGCTGTCGGATTCGGCACAGCAGTTTGAGATCACCGTGCGAGATTTTGGCAGCGGGTTTGACGTCGAAACAATCGCCGACGCGACCGCTCCGGAAAACCTATTGAAAACTAATGGGCGCGGCATTTTGTTTATGCGTTCGTTTATGGATGAGGTCGAATGGTCAAATGCGGTAGACGGCGGCCTGATCGTCAGGATGAGCAAGTCGAAAGGTGAAAAAGGGTAAAGAGAAGGAGAAAGTGAAAGAGTGAAAAAGTGAAAGGGTGAAAAGGTAGCGTGGATAGTCCTAAACTAACTTTTTAACTTTAACCTTTTCCACATTTTCACTTTTCGCCCTTTTTGGGTTAAGATTTGCTATCGCAATAAATTACACAGCTTAAGAGGAGATAAAAATGTCTGATATTACAATTACCGAACGCCAGGCAGGCGATGTAACGATTCTCGATCTTGAAGGGAAGGTCACGATCGGCGAAGGCAGCGTCGCTCTGAGAACTGCGATCCGCCGTCTGCTCGGCGAAGGAAAGAACAAGATCCTGCTCAATTTGGGCGGCGTCGGCTACATCGATTCGAGCGGAATCGGCGAGCTTGTGTCGAGCTTTACGGCTGTCAAAAAAGAAGGCGGCACGTTGAAGCTGTTGAACCTGACGCAGAAGATTCAGGACCTGCTGGCGATCACAAAGTTACTGACCGTTTTCGACGTGTTCGAGGACGAGGGCGAGGCGCTGAGCAGCTTTAGCTAAAACGATAATTTACGGGCAGAAACGCGAGTGTCAACGAGCGTGCACATCATGATTTTTTTATGCACGCTCATTAACATTCGCGTTTCTGCCTTTTGTTTTCCAATACATCTTTTGAACCGCTTAAAACATCTTTTCAAGTTGAAGAAACTGCCATTTGACCAGATGCTAAAGAAGATTTTCGCTTTACTAATTTTATCGATTTCCGCGTCGAGTGCGAGTGCGCAGAACGCGCCTACCGGATTTGATTTGTCGAATTACGGCGTACGCATCGAGCCTGATAAACGGCTGATCATGGTGCTTGCGACGCTCGAAATGGCTCGCAGCCTCGACCCGCAAACGCCCGACCAAAAGCTGATCAATACGCCGTTATCGGAGAAAGGCGCCGCCTTTCGCGAGAAAATTGAAGCTGATAACGCAAACGTCCCGGACGACCTTCGCCGACGCATCTCGATCTTTGTAACACAATATAAAAAGCGTCACGCTGCGAGAACCGACGCCGAGATCGTTTCGCCTTTCATAGCAATGGCCTATGCGTTGACACCCGCACCTGAGTTAGGCGATCCGGTTATTACGGGTGATTTGCCCGGCGATCTACTGGATGTGCTCGATTTTGCGCCGCTCGTGCGCGAGGTTTATCGACGATCGACAATTTCTTCAAAGCTGGATGAATACGTAAAAGAATACCGCTCGGAATCCGACAACGCGCTTCGCGGTTCGGTGCGTGAGATGGTGAGCGAATTGCTCGACTATCTTCACACGCGGCCGAAGCTGGTTTATCAGGAACGTGTCAAGGTCGAGACCAAAAGACCCGGCAGCAAAACCGTTATCAAAAAAATCGAAACCCGTGACAACGAGCGTCGGTTCTTTATCGTTCCTGAGAAACTTGCACCGAAAGGGAACATCAACTTCTTAAACATCCGCGACGACTATTACGTGATCGTGCCGCCGGATACTGACGTGAGTTTTTCAGACGCTCGCCGTGCGTTTTTGCGGTTTGTCGTCGATCCGCTGATTCTCGGCTATCAGAAAGACCTCAGCCTGATGCGCGAATGGTCAAAATCGCAGATAGCCGATCTACGAAAGAGCGACGCAAACGTCTCGCCAGATACTTTTTTGAGCGTTTCGCGGTCGCTGGTTTCTGCAATTGATGTGCGGCAAACCGAATTTGCGCAGATTCGCATCGCGACCGATCAGGCACGGCAAAAGATCGCCAACATGAAAACCGACGCTGAAAAGCGTGCCGTAACCGCAGATTTGGAGAAATTCAAACAGGCGCTATCAGACGAAGCGATGCTCCAGCTTTATGAGGACCATCAAAAAGGCGCGGTCCTGTCGTTTTATTTTGCCGAGCAACTAAAGGGCGTGGAGGATTCAGGCTTCGACATCGCCGCCTCGTTAAAGGAAATGGTTCTTTCGTTTGATCCGACAAAGGAGGCAAATCGCGTTGCCTCGACCGCCGATGCTCGCAAACGTGCGCTTGCCGCCCGCGAAGATCGCAAAAGGAATCCTGAGGTACGAACGGCCGCCAATCCGATAACGGAACGACTCATTGAGATCGATAAACTTATCTCGACAAAGAATTACGCAAAGGCCGGTGCCGAGCTAAATCAACTAAAACAGCAGTATCCCGGCGAACCGCGAATTTACTATCAGATCGGACGGGTTGCTGGTCTCACTGCTGCCTCGATGGTCGACTCCGACGCGCAGGCGCAAAAGCTGCTCGAAGCAAAAACCGCGTTGACAAACGTCCTAAGCACCGCAACCGACCGGACTGACAAAGCGCTGCTCTCTCTCACCTACGTCGCCCTCGGGCGCATCTACGAATCGCAAAGCGAGAACGGCATGGCCCTCAAGCTTTACAACAAAGCCATCGAGTTTGGCGACATTCCGAACAGCGGCTTTCGTGAGGCTATTGCTGCAAAACAGCAGCTTCTCAAGCCGTAACTTTTTGCCTTGAGCGGGCAATTGCGACGGGGCGATCAACGGAACAACAAAACTCGAACAGGCGCTGTTTATCAGCCTTCATCTCACTGTCGACTTCGATCATCTTCATCGCTGCGTCGAAGACTTCGCGCGCTGTCGAGTCGGTCGGTTCATTCAGCCGATAGTGCATCCACTTGCCCTCGCGGCGTCCGGTGACAAGATTTGCGCGTTTAAGATAGGACAAATGACGGGAGATCTTTGGGTTGTTGGTGCCAAGCGTCTCGGCAAAAAAGCACACGCAGACTTCGCCGTCACGCATCAGGTTTAACAATCTGAGCCTTGTTTTATCGGCTAACGCCGAAAAAAAGAGTTCCGCGTTAAAGCTATTTTCGCCTTTCATAAAAAACATTCTAGCACATTATAATTATGGCTTGACATAATTGTTCTCAGTCGCTATTCTTGAAATACAATTATGGCTAGACGTAATTGTAGATTTAGATGGAGGCAGTTATGAACAAGCAAATAAAAACGCTTAAAGCTCATTTAGCGATCAACGTCAGCGATGTTGAGAAGAGCATCGACTTTTACCGCGACATGCTGGGCATCGAGCCGAGCAAGGTCCGGACGGGCTATGCGAAGTTCGACGTGCAGAATCCGCCCCTCAATCTGACGCTCAATCAGGGTGCGTTTACCGGCAAAGGCGCTCTGTCCCATCTTGGGATTCAAGTCGCAACGACCGATGACGTCATCGCGATGAAGACCGCGTGGGAGGCGAAAGGCCTGATCCCGCGCGAAGAGATGCAGACGACCTGCTGCTACGCGCTTCAGGATAAGGCGTGGGTAAACGATCCTGACGGCAATGAGTGGGAAGTTTTCGTCGTCCTCAAAGACAATCTGGCCGAGGCGAAGAGTAACGATGCTACGTGCTGCGTACCGACGTTCACGAACATCGATGGCAAAAAACAGGAAGTCGCGACGGCTTGCTGCTAAGTTGAGGAGAAAGTAGTAATGAGTAACAGTGAAAAGACATGTTCGCTTCGCAGCGACTATGGGGAAATGTCGAACAGCGAAAACCGTGACGAGCTGTTCAAGGATAATTGGGAAGTATTCGTTGTTCGACACGACAAAGCCACAGGCAAATTTAACTGGTTCACCGAATGCTGCGAGAGGATCGTGAACCGATTTGTAAATGGAAAGAAGCTTACCTCGACAAGCTGCCGCTGAGTTCATCGGAACGGCGATCTTGCTCGCTGCGAGCGCAGGCTCCGGAATTATGGCCGAGCGACGGGTTCGCAATGAATAAATCAACTATAGGTGAATATGTCAGCAACCGAATGTAACCCGACGCGACGTCTATCGTTCATCGACCGATTTCTGACTCTTTGGATCTTTCTGGCGATGGGCCTCGGCGTTGCGATCGGCTTTTTATACCCCGGAGTCGAAGTTGAGATCAATAGATTTAATGTTGGGACAACGAATATTCCGATCGCGGTTGGGTTGATACTGATGATGTATCCACCGCTTGCAAAGGTGCGTTACGAGGAGCTTGGTGAGGTGTTCCGGAACACGCGCATTCTCGCCCTATCGCTCGTTCAAAACTGGGTTATCGGCCCTGTATTAATGTTCGTGCTTGCGATCGTATTGCTTCGCGATCATCCCGACTACATGGTTGGCCTCATCATGATCGGCCTCGCGCGATGCATTGCGATGGTGATCGTTTGGAACGAACTCGCGGAAGGCGACAGCGAATACGCCGCAGGGTTAGTGGCCTTCAACAGCGTGTTCCAAGTCCTGTTCTACAGCCTATATGCCTGGGTTTTCATAACTGTCCTGCCGCCGCTGTTTGGTTTGAAGGGCGTAGCCGTCGATATTAGCATCGGCCAGATCGCGTGGAGTGTTTTTGTTTACCTCGGCATACCGTTCATTGCCGGCTTGTTGACGCGCTTCGTGCTCGTTCGTGTCAAAGGTAAAGAGTGGTACCACGAGGTATTTATCCCGCGGATCAGCCCGTTGACGCTCGTCGCGCTTCTTTTCACGATCGTGGTGATGTTCAGCCTGAAGGGAAATTTGATCGTCCAATTACCGTTCGACGTAGTTCGGATCGCGATACCTCTCTTTATTTACTTTGTGGTAATGTTCCTCATCAGCTTCTACATGGGCCGAAAAGTCGGAGCAGACTATTCTAAAACGGTTACGCTGTCATTCACCGCCGCGAGCAATAATTTTGAACTCGCAATCGCGGTCGCCGTTGCTGTTTTTGGTATTAATTCGGGCGCTGCCTTCGCGGCGGTGATCGGACCGCTCGTCGAAGTTCCGGTCCTGATCGGTCTCGTCAGTGTCGCAATGTTTTTTCAAAAACGATATTTTCCCCCCGTAACTGAAGCATGAAAAATAAAGAGAGAGTTCTGATCCTTTGCACCGGCAACTCTGCACGAAGCCAGATGGCCGAGGGCATTCTACGTCACGTCGCCGGCGATAGATTTGACGTCGATAGCGCGGGCACGATAGCGAGCTTTGTCCGCCCGCAGGCAATCGCCGCAATGGCTGAGATCGGCATCGATATCTCTGGTCATCGTTCAAAGTGTCTGGACGAATTCCACGATACTGCTTTCGACTACGTAATCACCGTCTGCGACAACGCTAAAGAAACTTGTCCCGTTTTTCCCGGACCCGCAAAGCGTGTTCATTGGTCGTTTGACGATCCTGCCAAAGCCGTCGGCAGCGACGAGCAGCAACTTGCCATGTTTCGACGGGTGCGTGACGAGATCGCGGATAAGCTCCGTGCGTTCGCAACTGTAACCTGACCTATTTCTTCTTCACAAAAAAGTCTGTTAACGTCTAACTAATGTCAGATAAAGGCTTTCGCAGCGGTTACGTCGCGCTAATTGGCCGGCCGAACGCAGGCAAATCGACGTTACTCAACAAACTCGTCGGCGAAAAAATTGCCGCCGTCTCGAACAAACCGCAGACGACGCGACACCGCATTCAGGGAATTGTCACGCGCGACCATGGGCAGATCGTCTTTGTGGATACGCCCGGCGTTCACAAACCCGGCCATCTTCTTAATCGGAGAATGATGGCTGCCGTGAACGACGCACTGTTGAGCGTCGATCTTGTTGTGTTGATGCGCGACGCGAGCGTCTCGACAGGTAATGGCGACCGCTTTGTTCTCGATCTTGTAAAGCAATCGGACAAGCCGGCAATACTCGTTCTTAATAAGATCGACAAGATCAAAGACAAGCCTGAATTGCTACCTTTGATCGAATTCTATGCAAAAGAGTTTAACTTTGCCGAGATCGTCCCGATTTCGGCGCTCAAAGGCGCCGCTCTCGACGACCTGCTTTCATCAATCGTCAAACACCTACCGATCGGAGACGCGATCTTTGGCGAAGACGATCTGACAGATCAGCCGTCGCGGGCGATCGTCGCCGAGATGGTGCGTGAAAAAATTCTTGCCTCAACAGGCGAAGAGATTCCGTACGTCACGGCCGTCGTGACCGAACGCTTTGACGAATCCGACCCCAAAATTACAAATATTTATTGCGCGATCTATGTCGAGCGGCCTTCACAAAAGAAAATTGTTATCGGCAAGCAAGGCGCTCGGCTGAAGGACGTGGGCACAAAGGCTCGCCTCGATATCGAAAAGCTGCTTGGTAAAAAGGTATTCCTCAAGTTGTTTGTAAAAGTCGTCGAAGATTGGCGCAACAACCCACGTGAACTCGATGAGATCGGAGTTACTGAGTAGGATTTATTACTTTTTCAGTTGCAAAAGACGCGGGCAGCATAGTGCCGCCCGCGTCCATTGTGGGATGAGTGTCGATTGGATCCTAGAATTGCATCGCCAAGCTTCCAGCAGTTTCACGTTCGCGTGATCGCATGTCCGTTATCGCATTATACACACCGCTGATCTTTTTGCTTTCTTTCGCGTCGGATTTGCCTTTGCCGGACGAACTCAGATTGACGCTTACTTGTCTGGC
>JANOGL010000220.1:0-4758 GCA_031405985.1 Acidobacteriota bacterium
TTCTAAAACAAAAAGCAGATGTCGAATATTCGCCGATCGATATTTCGCAAGAGGCGCTCGATGCGTTGACTGAAAAGTTCAGTTCCGAGTTTCCGGCGCTAAAGATGCAAGCTCGCGTCGGCGACTATTTCAAAATCCTCGCATCGCTGCGCAACGGCAATGGCCGTCGAAAGATTCTGCTCTTCCTCGGTTCGAACATCGGCAACTTCAGCCGCGAACAGTCGGTCTCGTTTTTCCGCTCGCTGCGTGGTGTTATGAACGACGACGATCTGTTGTTCATTGGCTTCGATCTGCAAAAAGACCCGCACGTGATCGCAAACGCTTACGACGACGCGGCGGGTGTGACTGCGAAATTCAATTTAAATTTGCTGACACGCATTAACCGCGAACTAGGCGGCGACTTCGATCTCGAGAAATTTACGCACTACGCAAATTACCGTCCAGTCGAAGGCTCAGCACGCTCGTTCCTCGTCAGCCGTGAACGCCAAACGGTTCACATCGCGGCGCTTCGTAGCGATTTTGAATTCGATCAATGGGAAGCTGTCTTTATGGAGATCTCGCAAAAATACACGCTGAAGATGATCGAGAGCCTCGCGGCTGAAAGCGGTTTTGCGGTGAAGCACAACTTTTTCGATAGCCGAAAATACTATTGCGACTCGCTTTGGCGTCCGTGTCCGTAGCCCGCGCGTAAGCAAGGGCTACCTTAGAATGTGCGCAAACGATAGCTCTTGTTTACACGCAGGCTGCGGACACATTGTCTATGAACATCACCATTCTGCGATTCGACACCATCGACTCGACAAACACCGAAGCCGCAAAGCAGGCGCGACATGGCGCGGACGAAGGTTTGTGTGTAATTGCACGTCAGCAGACAGCGGGACGTGGCCGACACGGGCGAACTTGGGCATCGGAGAAGGACTCGGGGCTTTACTTCAGCATTGTCTTGCGGCCAAAGCTCGAGGTTCAGAAACTGCCGTTGATCACGCTGATGGCGGGCGTCGCCGTTCATGACACGCTCAAAGAGATAGGCCTCAAGCCCGACATCAAATGGGTCAACGATATTCTTGTAAACGAAAAAAAGATAAGCGGCATTCTCGCAGAAACTGTTGAGACTCCGACTGGACTTGCGATTGTCGTCGGTATCGGTATAAATCTTACGCCGGGCAATTTCACGAACGAGATCGCGGAAACTACGACGTCGATCGAAAACGAGGTCGAAAAAAAAATATCATCTGATGAAATCGCTGAGATTCTCACGCGATACTTGATATATTTTTACGACATGCTCGGCCAAGTAGAAGGAAGAGTGGGAATTCTGCGCGACTGGCAAAAGCGTTCCTCGTATTTTAGCGGTAAAAGCGTTCGCGTGACTCTCACCGATAGCGTCATCGAAGGCATAACGGACGGCCTCGAAGAAAATGGCGCTCTGCGCGTGAAGACTGCCGACGGTTCGGTTAAAATCGTGCAGGCCGGCGACGTTACGCGGCTTAGAAGTAATTAGAATGAGGCTTTCCGAGATTCACCCCGTCATCTATCAAACACGCATTTGGCAAAAGCGCGCCATTCGTACGCTTGCCGATCTTCCGGTGACTTTTGCTCGCCAAAAGCGCGACGACAATCTTGAGTTCACCTGCAAAAAGCACCAGTCGCTCTTGCGGCGCAAACTCGGCAATTCAGATCCGCAGTTGCAGGAGAACAAAGTCGTAAACCTAAAACTCGCATGTCCGACCGTCGATGGCCTTGCGATAAAACCCGGCGAGACGTTTTCTTTTTGGCGGCAAATCGGCGAAGCAACGGCAGAGAAAGGTTATCTCGAAGGGATGCAGCTATCTCGCGGCGCGGTTGTCCGCGGCGTCGGCGGCGGGCTTTGTCAGCTGTCGAATTTGCTTTATTGGATGGCGCTGCACACGCCTTTAGAAGTTGTCGAGCGTCATCATCACAGCTTCGACCCGTTTCCCGACGAAAATCGCGTTCTACCGTTCGGTTCTGGCTGCGGTGTGTTTTTTAACTACATCGATCTTCGGTTTTACAATGCGACCGACATTACGTTTCAGATTAAGTTGTGGGTGACGGATGAACATCTTAAAGGAGCGATCCTGTCTGACATTGAGACGCCGCACAGCTACCACATCACCGAAAAGAATCATCGCTTTTTACCCGACGGCGACAGAACTTTTCGCGAAAATGAGATCTGGCGCGATGTTATTGATCGCCGCACCGGTGTGCGCATCCGCGAAGAACTAATAGTCAAAAACCGCGCCGAGATTAAGTACGAATTGAATTTTACAGGCGCAACGTGTAACGTTTAGGTAAGTTTTATGACTAACGAATTTGACCACGAGCCTGACTGGGACTTGGGTGACCATTTAGAAGATTTTGACGAAGAGCTTGCCGAGTTTGATGAATTCGACGACGAGTTTGACAGCGTCGCCGTTCGTACAGCGGTGATGCAGAAAGACCAAATGATCGCGTTGCTCTGCATAAAAACGGCTACAATGGGCGCCGCGATCTGTCGAGTGGATCCCCGGGAAGATCACCCGGCCGTGCAAATCTACGACGATCCGAACGCCGCCGTCGAGTGGTTTACAAAGAGCCTTCGCACGAGCCGTCGCAATGGCTGGTCAGTCGTCTACGACGGTCTGCCGCTACAAGGGTAGTCAGAACCACCTGCGGTAGCGGGTGGTTTAAGTTAAGCATTGTTGACGCATAAGTTAATGTGAAAAGTTTTGCGTTCAACCACCCGCTACCGCAGGTGGTTCTGACTTATTGAATGCTGCTAGCGATTGATATCGGAAACTCTCAAACAAAGTTCGGTGTATTTGACAACTCAACTTTAATCTCCAAAATCTCTCTGCCAACAAGTAAAGAAATTACGCCCGATGCTCTCAGCACACTTATCGCGGATAAAATCACGCAGCCGATAGATGCTGCGATCATTAGCTCGGTCGTCTGCGAAGTCGATGCCGCCTTTCGTGAATTTGTTACGAGGCGATTCAACGTCGCAGCGATCTTTGTCGGCCACGAACTCGATTTTGGTTTGAAAATAAATTATCAGCCGCCCGACGATGCAGGCTCCGACCGCCTCGTCAACGCGTTCGCGGCAGTCGAAAAATATGGAGTTCCGTGCATGATTTGCAGTTTTGGCACGGCAACGACGGTCGATGTTGTAAACAAAAATCGTGAATTCACCGGCGGCTTGATCGCTCCGGGCATGAAAACACTTGCCGCGGCACTGAAACTTACAACCTCGAAACTTCCTGAGGTCGAGATAGAAAGACCTGACAACGTTATTCAAAACACGACGGCCGGAGCAATTCAATCGGGTATTGTTTACGGCTATTTCGGATTGGTCGAGGGTTTGATAGCCGCTGTAAAAAAAGAAGCCGGCGACGATATGAAAGTAATCGCCACCGGCGGTTTTGCCGAGATGATCGCCGAGAATACCGATGTGATCGATGTCGTTGACAAAGATCTCACGCTCGAGGGCTTACGTCGGCTACACGAGCGGATTCACGCGTAAGTTTGTAAAAACTTTGGCTTGCGCCGTGCTTTTGTCGCTTGCTCAAACGAATACGCGATCTTGATCAACGTTGCTTCCGACCACGCCCGGCCAAAGAACGACACGCCGATCGGCAGCCCTTTTGCAAAACCTGCCGGCACAGTTATGTTGGGATAACCCGCGACCGCCGCCATCGACGAGCTGCTGACATAGCCGCTCCCGCAGTCGCCGTTAACCGTGTCGATCATCCACGTAGGCGAGTTCGACGGTCCCGTTATCGCATCGAGTTTGTCTTTGTCCATCGCTTCGTCGATACCCTCATCACGCGAATATTTGCGACAGGTCGCAAGTGCGTCGGTGTATTCCTTCGAGTTGAGATCGCCTTTCTTTGCCGACGACTCGAAGATGCCGTGTTTGAAATACGGCATCTCGCGTGCTGCGTTGTCGTTATTGAATTTGATCAGGTCGTTGAGTGTTCGCAATCGCGAGCCGCGAGAGCGCAGATATTTTTCCAAACCGTCTTTGAATTCGTATTGGAGCACAAGAAACTCGGCATCGCCGAATTTGCGCAAATTCGGAAACTTTACATCGACGAGAATAGCGCCGGCCTTTTTCATCGTTGCGAGCGCAGCATCTAGGACAGCATCGACCACAGAATTACGACCCCAATAATCCCGAGCAACGCCGATCCGGGCGCCACGCAGGCCATCTTCTTTTAGAAAAATTGTGTAATCGATCTTTTCGCGTTTGCCGGTCGTCGCAGGATCGCTGCCATCAGCCGCGTCGATTGCCGTCAGCACAGCCGCTGCGTCCGCAACGGTTCGGCACATCGGCCCGGCCGTATCTTGCGATGCAGCAATCGGAATAATTCCACTGCGCGAAACGAGGCCAACGGTCGGTTTTATGCCGACAATTCCGTTGATAGACGACGGGCAAAGGATTGAGCCGTCGGTCTCCGTACCGATGCCGACTGCGGCGAGATTTGCGGCGATTGCGGCTCCGGTCCCCGACGAAGATCCGCACGGATTACGGTCGAGAATGTATGGATTTCGCGTTTGCCCGCCGCGTCCCGACCAGCCGCTGATCGAGTCGTTGTCGCGAAAATTCGCCCACTCGCTCAAATTAGTTTTGGCGATTATCACGGCGCCGGCCTCGCGCAGTTTCTGAACAATAAACGCGTCCTGCCTCGGCGTCGGAGCATCGACAAGCGCGAGACTGCCCGCGGTGGTTTTCATCTTGTCGGTGGTATCGATGTTGTC
>JANOGL010000227.1:0-16645 GCA_031405985.1 Acidobacteriota bacterium
GAACCGCACCATCTCGGTCGACATCCGCTACGTGCTCTTCGTCACCGAAAAATTCGGCGGCGCAAAATGGGTCGTCGATGAAATGAACCTCGTCGGCGGGAAGAAGTAGCCGCAACGGAACGCCTATGACTGTTTCTTTAGAAGATTGGGCTGGAGCTAGACACCTCTCGCTCACTTTGTTATTCACTGATATTGTTTCTTCGACTGCTTTAGGTCAGAGTCGTGGTGATGATGTTTGGATTCGCGAGTTGGCCGAACACTTCTCAGCTGGGCGAAATGCCGCAGATGGCTATGATCATCACGTGGTAAAGGTGATTGGCGACGCGTTTATGATTGCTTTCCGAAACTCCGTCGAAGCCGTAGAATTCAGTCTCAGCTTTTCTAAGAACACCGGAATACCTCATATTGGGATTAGAGTGGGTATTCACAGTGGACGCGTCGAAATTATGGATAACGACATTTATGGCCTCAACGTGAATAAGTCGGCTCGTATAGTGTCCCATGAGTCCCTTGGAAGTGCCGAAGGCATCCTCATTAGTGATCCAATTAAGGAAGATTACGTTAAGGCCAAGGGAATCGCGTCACGTAAGCTTTTTCGGGGAATTGACGCTAAATTGAAGAACTTCGGACAGACTAAACTTTGGCGAGTTGAGGACTCTGATTTGAGAGCTATCTACTTAGCAACCTCCCGAGAGCGAAGGCGCGTGGAGATGGAAGCTCGCCGCGCCTCATTGAGCTACCGTTAGATATGACAAAGTTTTATTCAGGAAAGATCGGTGGACGAATCGGACTGTTAACAGTCGAATTATTGCTCAGAGTTTCATCGATTACTGTCGTCGTTACATGTGCGGCTCTTTCGGCTTTCCCAATGGACTTCCAGTTCAAGGTATCTAATTACGCCGTTAAGAATGTATCGGTGATAATGACAGGTGAAATTAAAATGGGAGACTTTGAGAAGTTTCGACTTTTCATGGTTAAGAATCTCCAGGAATACTCATCAACCCCCCATCGGGGCGTGTACTTGTCTTCAGATGGGGGTGATCTTGTTGAGGCCTTGAAGATAGCGGCCGTTCTAAAACGGATGTATCCATCGGTGGATATAGCTTATGGCGGGAGGTGCGCAAGTGCCTGCTTTTTCCTTTATTTGAGTGGTGCACATCGTCAGTCGACTCGAGACAACACTCTCGGAATTCATCGCGCATATTTTGATCCCGTTTACTTCGCAGGTTTATCGTTGACGAAAGCTGAACAAAAACAGAAAGAGCTTACCAACCTGGTAAACAGTGTGTTAGAGGATAACTCAGTCCCAAGATCTCTGATTGAAATAATGAATAGAACGTCCTCACTCGAAATACATTGGTTAACCAAAAACGAACGAGAGCAGATTGAAGGTCGACCTGCGTGGTATGAAGAGCTTTTAATAGCAAAGTGCAACTATGATAAAGCTCTGGAAAAAAGGTATAACGCAACGTCGAGTAATTCGCCCAATTTTGCAAGAATATCGGAGGCATACATGGACAACTTATACGAATGGGCTACCTGCGAAGGAAAAATGATCGACATTGAACTTAAAGAACTCCGGCCATTTCTCATGAAAAAGTAGAAATATACTTGCATTTCCCGAAGGGCGGATAGCCACGTCGTTTACGGCGTGGTAAAGATGTGGAGATATTTCAGAGGGCGTTTTAACGTCCTTTTTTTCTGGCTTAAGCCGCAGATTGGTAGGCCCGTTGAAACGGGCTGAGAATCATATTTCAACGCTCACCACGCCGTAAACGACGTGGCTCTGTGCCGCGAAACGCGGGGAAACCGTGACCGCGATTTTTCTCACTACGGACGAGATAAAACTGGTGGAAGAGAGTAAAAACTCTTGTCGCCAACGGTGACGGACAATAAAGCCATAGGGAAAGCGACCGAAGCGAGTGCATCCCTAGGTTGTTGGTACAAAAAACCGCGCGTCTCTGAAGGAGACGAACAGCGACGCGGTGTTTGTTCGACGCCTTCAGCGTCGGATTTATTTGTTTATCGATACCTAGGGTTACGCTCATTTCATTCGCTCACCCTAGGCTACATTGTTTGTCACCTTCGGCGACAGGACCGAAATTACTTCTCGGAATAAGCGAGTTTGATCGAGTTCATTCCGCGCAGAATGACTCGTTGGCGGCGAACGACGCGTTTGCGGTTTTTGGCGGGGTTAAAGATGTTGAGCGGCGACGGGATCATCGCCGAGAGATAGGCGGCTTCGTCGCGGGTGAGGTCGGACGCGGACTTTTTGAAGTAAACGCGCGACGCGGCTTCGGCGCCGTAAACGCCGTCGCCCCACTCGATGACGTTCAGGTAAAGCTCAAGGATGCGCTTTTTCGTCAGATAGCGTTCGAGAAAGTATGTGTAGGCGGCCTCGCGTCCCTTTCGCAGGAAGTTGCGGTCTTCTGACAAAAACAAATTTTTAGAGAGCTGCTGCGTAACGGTCGAGGCTCCGCGTTTGAAGAGAGGCATCGGCGGAATCCAGTCGTCCTCGGTCGGTTTGCAGTCCTTGATCGGCGTTTTAGCAGCTTTAGCCTCGGCCTCACATTCTTCGCGAGCCTCTTTTTCGCCCTCTTTCACGGCCTCGTCCCACGCGGCCTCGATCGCCCTCCAGTCAAACCCGTCGTGCTCGAAAAACCGCGCGTCCTCGCCCGCCAGAACCGCTCGCTGCAGATTCGGCGAGATCTGCTCGATCGGCATCCACATCATAAACTTGCGCGGCTCGCGTCCCTCCGTCTTCGCTTCGGAGATGCGGTATTCGATCATCGACGATGTCGTCGGGTTTTCGTTCCTCAGACACGAAATACACGGGAAGGTGACCAGCTCATACAACAACCACACGCTAACGGCGCCGACGAAGATAAAAAAGATGATTTTTGTCCAGTACCACATCTTTGAATGCACAATGCACGGTGCAGAATGCACAATACATTAGTCAGTATTTTACATTTTGCTCTTTGAATTACGCACTGTTCATTCGATTTTTCGCTGTCTTGATCGATGACGTCAGCATCTTTTGAAGTTCCAAACAGTCGGCCAACAAAGATTCAGCTTGTGATGCTGTTATAAAATCACCGTCTCGCAAAAGATTGAGCCAGTATTCCGTTTCATCCGCTTCCTTCAACGCAATCGATAATTTATTTACAAAGTCGGCTTTCGACTGTCCTCGATTCCCTTCAGCAATATTGGCGCCAATGGATGTCCCCGACCGAAGCACTTGTTTGGAAAGTACATATTCCTTTGTTTCAAAGGTGAGGTGTTTGTACAATTTTACGACACGCAAGGCAAAGCAGTAAGATTTTGTCTTCAGCGGATTCTCCATCATTCAATTCTTCATTGTGCATTGTGCATTATGCACTGCGCATTTTACAATTATAAACGTGAGCAGATACGACAATGTTGTTGCGGTGATCTTGGGCGGCGGTGCGGGTTCGCGACTGTTTCCGCTGACGCAGGAACGCTCTAAGCCTGCCGTTCCATTGGGTGGAACTTACCGTTTGATCGACGTACCGGTCTCGAACTGCATTAACTCCGAGATCACGCAGATCTTTGTCCTTACGCAATACAATTCCGCATCGCTAAACCGACACATCTCGCGCACCTATCGCTTTTCGTCGTTTTCGACAGGCTTTGTCGAAGTGCTCGCCGCCGAGCAGACTAAGGAAAGCGAAGATTGGTTTCAGGGCACTGCCGACGCGGTTCGTCAGATGCTGCCGCACCTTCGCGATTGGAAGGTCGATACGCTGCTGATTCTCTCCGGCGACCATCTTTATCGCATGGACTATCGTGATTTTTTGAAGCGGCACTTCGACACCGGCGCCGACGTCACGATCTCGGTAGTTCCCTGCCGACCGGACGAAGCCGTGGACTTTGGCCTGCTGAAGACGAATGACGACGGCAAGATCGTCGAGTTCAAGGAAAAGCCGACGGGCGACGCCCTCGACGCAATGCGTGTCGATACGACGGCGTTCGGTTTGGACAAAGACGCGGCGGCGAATCGCCCTTATCTCGCCTCGATGGGAATTTATGTTTTTAACTACGCGAAGCTCGTCGATCTGCTGAAAACCGACAACGCGTGGGTCGATTTTGGCCGTGAGATTATTCCGTCAGCGATCGAAAAATACTCCGTGCAGGCGCATCTCTTCAACGACTATTGGGAAGACATCGGGACGATCCGCGCGTTCTACGAGGCGAATCTCGACCTCGCGAGCCCGCTGCCAAAATTCAATTTCTTCGACACGTCGGCGCCGATCTACACACGCAGCCGCTATCTGCCGCCGTCGAAACTGCACGGTTGCGACATCGATAATTCGATGGTTTCCGAGGGCTGCATTCTCAACGGCGTCCGCGTTCGCAAATCGATCGTCGGCCTTCGCAGCCGCATCGACGAAGGCGTCGATATCGAAGATTCGATCGTTATGGGCTCGGACTTTTTTGAATCGTTATCGGAGATCGGATGGAATATGAAAAACGATCGACCGCACATCGGCATCGGCGAAAAAACCAAGATCCGACGCGCTATCATCGACAAAAACGTGCGTATCGGCAAGAACGTCCAGCTGCTGAACAACGACAACGTTCAGAATTACGACTCGCCGGAGCGTACATATTTTATTCGCGACGGCATCATCATCATCCCTAAAAACGCAACGATCGCCGACGGCACTGTGATCTAAAATTATTTTCCAGCAACCGTGCGATTCGTCTGACCGACGATGTAGCTGTTCTTTGCGCGGACGACGACGCCGGAACGCATCACGCGAATTTTGATCTGCTTGCGGTCGCCGATCTTGCCGACAGTTTCAGGATAATAGCCGAGCGAATATTGTCTCCGTAATTCTTCCGCGATACCCGAAAACGCCGCGTCAAGATTGTACATCGACTGAGCGTCGAACGCGCGTCCGCCGCTGTTCTGCGCGAGCATTTGCAGATATTGTTTACCCTTTGCGTACTCCGTCGGGTTCTGTCCACGTGACGAGCCGCCGCCGATACCGACATTCCCGCCCATTAAGATCGCACCCAGAATGCCGCCGAGCGACGGCTTTCTCTGCGGCTGCGGCCAACGCGGAGAGCCACCGCCATACATGTCGCTTGATGTGTCGTAACGAATCGTGTAAAAAAGGGCATCGACTTCTTCGGTCTCGCGCAAAGTGCTGTCATAGTTAGCTTTTTGCGACGTCGTATCTACGCCATCACTGAAAAGCACCACCGCCTTTCGACCTTGTATGTGGCGAAGCTGGTCATCGATCGCAAAATTAACCGCGTCATACAAGCTCGTTCCATCGCCAAACTGCGCTTGGCGAATGGCGTTTCGCAGCATTGCGCGATTGTTCGTGATCGGGCTGAGCACACGAACCTTGTCGTCGAAAGCGATGACCATAACCTTCTCGTTAGGACGCAGTTTGTCGATGAACGTGATCGCCGCGTTGTGTATCTGATCTATCTTGAATTGCGTCGAAGGGCTCACGTCGATCATCAAGATCACCGTGAACGGCTGCTCGACTGATTGAAAATAATCTACCTTTTGCTCGATGCCGTTCTCAAAAATTTTGAAATCGCCTTCCTGCAAGCCCGAGATAAAACGTCCGTCGCGGTCAAGCACTGACACAGGCATCGTCACGAGATTCGTCTCGATCTTGATAACCTCGCCGTCGTCGTTAGCAGGCGGTGTCGCAGTTGCGGCTGGCGTTGGCCGTTTGGTTCCACCGGTCAAAACCGGCGGCGTCCCCGGGATAGAATCTTTGTACGGCTCGTTCGCAATCACCGGCGGTGCCGGCGGTGTCGCGACACGCGGACGCGTCGAACGGTCGCTCTGGGCCATTGCTGCGATTACTGTCGCCGCTATCAACAAAACTCCAACTGTGAATCTTTCTGTGAATCTTTTCATCCGAGCAACTCTCCGCACCGTATTTAACACCTTGGGAAGTGCCGTTATGATGCGGATTAAACGCCTGAGTTGCCAGTAACTTCAGCTGACGATGAGGTATTTGACGAGACCGATCACGCCGCCCGTGATCACAACCAAGACGACATCGATCTTGAAAAAATAAAGTGCGGTAAAAGCGGCAACGGCACAGACGAGAGCAAAGATATTAAAGTGAGAATCTTGCAGCATAACCGCCGAGCCGAAGGTCAGCGAAAGGTTGAGAATAACCCCGACGACGGCCGCCGTCACTAATCCGAGAGCGCCGCTGAGCCGTGCATTTGACTGGATTTTTTCGAGATACGGACCGGCTGCAAACACAAATAAAAACGACGGCAAAAATGTCGCAAAAGTGACGAGCAACGCACAGATCACGGCGTAAACGGTTTGATCGTAACTTCCCGCATTCTGCCAGCCGGTCATAAAGCCGATGAATTGCAAAACCATTATTAGCGGACCGGGCGTCGTCTCGGCCAACGCCAGACCGTCCACCGCCTGCTCGGCCGTGATCCAACCCGCGCCGACCGCTGCCTGATTGACATACGCCAAAACCGCGTATGCACCGCCGAATGTAACAAACGCAGCCTGCGTAAAAAACAGATAAAGCTTTGTCGCGACGTTCTCGCGTCCGAAGATCGCTAGCGTCGCGATCAACGGCGCAAGCCAGAGCAGAAAGCAGACGAGTGCGACTTTTAGCATATAAAAACGGCTCCTCTGCGTAATCGATTCGGGGTTTGCTTCTTCAACTTTTGTTTCAGAATGTCTGCTCCAGATAAAACCGACCAACAGAGCCGCCGCGACGATCAGCGGAAAAGGAATGTGAAAAAACTGAACGGCGACAAACGAAAGTGCAGCGATTGTGAAGTGGATCCAGGATTTCAGCGAACGTTTCCCGATCTTGATTACGGCTTCGACGACGATTGCGACGACGACCGGCTTAAATCCGTCGAGCACGGCGGCGACTTCGTTTACATTTCCGTATCTCGCGTAAATGAACGACAACGCAAGCAGAAAAAATATGGACGGAATGACGAAAAACGCGCCCGCGACGATGCCGCCTTTGATCTTGTGCAGCCGCCAACCGATGTATGTTGCCAGCTGCTGAGCTTCGGGGCCGGGCAGCAGCATGCAAAAATTCAGAGCGTGAAGAAAACTTTTTTCGTCGATCCACTCGCGTCGTTCAACAAGCTCCTTGTGCATGATCGCGATTTGTCCGGCCGGCCCGCCAAATGAGATGAAGCCGAGCTTTACCCAGAACTTGAACGCCTCCCTAAACGGCACATCGAGCCTTGTGTTATTTTCTTGATTCTTTTCAGCGTTCATTTAGCAGATCGATCGCCATGTCGTGAAACTTGCGGCGGACGGAGTTGATATTTACGAACGGCAGGCCGTGATTGTGCGTGCGGTTTGTGAGCAGGACAAAGATGTGTTCGCGTGTAGGATCGATCCAGAGACTCGTACCCGTAAAACCATTGTGCCCAAAGTTTGTCGAAGACATTTTTGTCCCCGCGGTCGAGTCTTTTGTCGATGCAAGCTGAAACGCGAACGAGCGATCCTCGTTCATGCCGGACGTGAAATTTGTTCTAAACAACTCACACGTCTCAGGCTTTAGCAACTGAGTGTAATTCGGCAAAAACTGCTGTGCGATCTTAAAAACTTCTTCGGCCGTCGAAAACAGCCCGGCGTGCCCCGCAACACCGCCCATAAAATACGCGTTGTTGTCATGAACCTCACCCCAAATCACATCATCGCGGAATGCGGAACCACCTGCGGTAGCGGGTGGTTGAACATAGCCCTTTTCAACACAAAGCTGCCGTTCAAACTCGTTTCCCTTCTCGCTCGCCGCGATCCGCTTTCGCAAAGTCTCAGTGGGATTAAAGCATGTGTCCCGCAAACGGAGCGGCTGAAAAATCATCTCGCGACAGAGTTCGTCGAGCGACATATCTACTGCTTTTTCGATGAGTGCTCCGAGAACAATAAAATTTGGATCACTATAAACGACTTTGCCGGCAGTTTGATATGCGAGCGGAATATTCGCCAAAGTCGCAATTACATCGTTCGGATTCTCGGCGAGTAGGTACGTCGGCAGCCAACCGCAAAGGCCAGAGTCGTGAACAAGTAGATTTTTTATCGTAATCGCTCTTTTATCATCCGTAACGAACTCAGGCAAGTAGGTTCCGAGGCGTTCATCAAGATCGAGTTTTCCGTTCTCGTATAACTTCGCAGCAACCAACCCCGAGGCGACAACTTTTGTAACGCTTGCGAGATCGTAAATCGTATCGAGCGTTGCGGGAATGGGCTCTGGTGTGACGACGGCGTGGCCGAGCGCGTCTGTAAAAACGATTTCTCCCTTTTCCGCAACGAGATAGACGGCTGACGGAAAATCGCCGACGTCGATTCGTTCCTGTAAAAATTTGCTTATCTGCTCGTTCACGTGCCCGTCTTGCTCTTCGCAGATTCGAGGACTAGACTGTAAGCATACATTTTAGCGGAGGTTTACTAAATATGAGCAAAGCAGAATCAGCCGATCTGATCTTAAAACTTTACGATCTGCGGCGAGAGAAAAAGATGCGAAAGGCACGCAATTGGATCTTCGGTTACAACCCGACTAGTGCCGAAGAATATTGGCAAACAATGATGGACCCCGAAGTCGGCGGCTATCTGCGAATGGTCACGTCATACTGGGACATGGCTGCGACGATGGTAAATCAGGGTGCGATCGACGCTGATTTGTTCAATGCAACGGCGGGCGAACACATAATGGTCTTTGCTAAGGTTCAGCCGTTTTTAGCCGAATTGCGTGAGAAATTTCAAAATCCTGAGGCGTTCGCTAACCTCGAAAAGGTAATTCTCGACGCCCCGAACGGTGCTGAAAAACTCGCCAAGACACAGGAATGGATGAAAACTATGCTGCCTGAAATCGCTAAGGCACAGTCCGGCAGCAAATCGGAAGAAGCGTCAGCATAGATTTAGTTACACATTAAGGCGGTTTCGGTGAGCATCGATCTTTTTGAGCACACCGACAGCGAGTTCCAACGCCCGCCGCCCGTCGCGACCCGCGATCGGCGGCGGCGTATTTCTTTCTATGCAGTCCAGAAACGCCGTGATCTCGGCCCGCAGCGGCTCGATGTCGTTTATATCTAATCGTTTTATCGAGATGCCGGCGAGCGGATGGGCGGCGTCCGGATTGAGCGAAGTCAGCGAGGCGAACTTTGTCGCGTAGTCTAAAACCACATACGCATCCGTCTGATAAAAACGCGTCTTGCGAATCTTCTCAGTGCCTATTCGTGAGGCCGTAATGTTGGCTACTGTACCATTCTCGAACTCGATCCGCGCGTTCGCCGCATCGACCTTGTCCGAGATCACCGGAATGCCGACGGCGCGAATCTCTGAGACGCTGACATCGTTGCCGACCAGCCATTGGATCGCGTCGAGATCATGGATCATCACGTCAAGCACAACATCGACGTCGAGCGAGCGGTTTGGAAACGGCGACACGCGGTGAATCTCAAAATACAACGGCCGGGTCACGTGCGGCCTGAGCGCGACCATGGCCGGGTTGTAGCGCTCAAGTTGTCCGATCATCAGCTTCGCGCCTGATTTCTCAGCCGCCGCGATCATCTTGTCTGCTTCGTCGAGCGTCAATGCTATTGGTTTTTCAACAAGCACGTGAACGCCGCTCTCTAAAAACGCGCACGCGATCTCGCAGTGCGTCTCGGTCGGCGTTGCGATCGAAACAGCATCAACTTTGTCGATCAGTTCACGCCAGTCGGCAAAAATCGAGCATCCATTCGCCGTCGCAATTTCAGCGGCCGTTTCGGCACTTGTATCACAAACACCAACAAACTCTACACGGCCTTCGGCCGCAAGTTCGGCGTAGTTACGCGCATGATGTCGCCCAAGGCTGCCGACGCCAATCGCCGCTGTTTTGATCAACTCCGAATTCGTCATAATTTGATTGTAAATTGCTTTTCAGCAATACTTTACATTCTGTTTCATGACGCCTGAAATTACAACGACCGACAATAAAAGCCGTGATTCACTGCCAAATTGGTTGTGGATCTGCCTTGCGTTACTCGCTATTGCCACCTACTTTTTCGGCCTGTCAATTCCCCTGCTCGGCCCCGACGAACCGCGCTATGCTCAGGTCGCGCGCGAGATGTTCGAGCGCGGCGATTGGATCACGCCGACGCTCGGCGGACACAACTGGTTCGAAAAACCCGCACTTTTGTATTGGCTTGAGATGGCGTCGTTCAATCTGTTAGGAGTCAGTGAATTCGCCGCACGCCTCGGCCCAGCGTTGTTCGGTTTGGGAACAGTCGCCGCTCTTTGGCTGCTCGGAAAATCGATAGCCACAGAGGTCACTGAGAAATCGAAAGTGTTTTCCTCAGCGCTCTCTGTGTCCTCTGAGGCTGTTTCTTTCGCAAACTGGCTCGCGCTGATCGCGGCATCGACGCTCGGCATCTTAGTCTTCTCACGTGGAGCAAGTTTTGACATCACAGTTACGTTTCCGATGACGGCTGCTTTGGTGAGCTTTTTTATCTTTGATCATGCGCAGCACAAGCACGCAGTCGCTATCCCAACCAGTCGGGATTCCGACACTCCCCGCCGAGCAGTCTTGCCGCTAATACTGTTTTATTTTTTTGTCGGCGTCGCCTTGCTCGCAAAAGGGCTGATCGGCATCGTCTTTCCGTACGCAATTATCGTGGTTTACTACGTGTTGAGCAGGCGAATGCCGAGCCGCGAGTTTGTTGTCAGTGTAATCTGGGGAACCCTATTTGCTTTCGCTGTCGCGGCAATTTGGTATCTGCCGATGTATCTGCGGCACGGTTGGGAGTTTGTCGACGAATTTTTCTTACAGCATCATTTTCAGCGCTTTACGTCAAACAAATACAAGCATCCGCAACCGTTTTACTTTTTCTTTTGGGTCTTACCGCTGATGACGCTGCCATGGCTGCCTTTTTTTCTCGCTGCTGTCTGGAAGGTTGGTAAACGAATATTTCACCACAGAGCCACAGAGATCACAGAGAAAGATGAGAACGAATCCATCCGTCTCCCTTTCTCCGTTTCTCCCCTTCTCCTTTTCTCGATCTCGTGGCTCGCGGTGCCGCTAATTTTCTTTTCGCTTTCAGGCTCGAAACTGCCGGGCTATATTCTTCCCGCCTTGCCACCGGCGATCATTATAACGGTGCTGTTTATCACTCAGTTTGTCGGTAAACCAAAATGGCGATACTGCGTTACGGCAATCGCCACGGCGACGTTTGTGACGACTATTATTTTGCTGGCCACGGTGGTGCCAAAGTTTGCAGGTTACGATTCGGTCAAGTTACTTATCGTTAAGGGTGACGAGCGCGGCTTTGCATCGAGCAAAGTCTTGACAATGCATACTATCTCGCACAACGCGGAATTTTACGCCGCCGGTCGTCTGCTCCGGGAAGAAAACGGCAAGCAGAAGAAACTCTACGGCCCGGGCGAAATCCAGGAGGTGATCGCCGACGAGGGCGGCAAACCTGTACTCGTGTTAGTTCCGCTCGAATACCTGCACCAACTGACGAGTGCGACACAATTGAAAGCGGAGTACTTGAAAGATAACGGCGAGCTTGCGATCGTAGCCGTTTCGGCGAAATAAACTAGTCCTGCGCCGCACGACGAATGCGATCCATTAACGCTGCGCCGATGCCTTTCTCTTCAACTGCTTCGCAGTAAATCGTCTTGATACCGCGACGGTCGCAATGGCGCAAAAACTCGAATAGCTCGTGTGCGTAATTCTCAACACCATTGCAGAGCTTAACAACATCGAGTTTTTTTGGCGGAGTTTTCAATCCAATAAAGGCCGCATTTTTAATAGTTTCAACCTCGTCTGCGGCGTCGACGACAATTACTTTTGCCTTTGGCGAATAGTGTCGATGTTTCAAGCCGGGACTGCGCGGCGATTGAGAACTGAGGTTTTGTTCCCTCGCGCTTGCAGGCACAACAGCTTGCAATTCTTCCAACGAGATCGCGCCTTCTCGCAGTAAGATTGGCGCCTCGCCGGAGCAATCGACGACTGTGGATTCGAGGCCGATCTCAGTAGCATCCGCCTGGAGAATGCAATCAATGCGACCATTTAAATCTTCATAAACAGCTTGCCAGGTTGTGGGGCTCGGACATCCCGACAGATTTGCAGAGGGTGCTACAACTGGCGTCTTGCACGCGTTTAAAAACTCGCGTGCAACAGTTGATCGCGGCATTCGGACACCGATCGTATCAAGTCCTGCGGTTGCGATTAACGGAACACGCGGCGATTTTTTCAATACCAAGGTGAGCGGTCCTGGAAAAAACTTTTGGATAAATTTCGTGGCACTCTCAGTGATCTCCGAGGTCAGTTCACCGATCTGTTCAACGTTAGAAACATGTGCGATCAGCGGATTGTCGCCCGGACGCTTCTTTGCCTCAAATATTTTTGCGACCGCCGCCTCGTCAAAAATATTTGCACCGAGTCCATAAACTGTCTCGGTCGGAAACGCGACGAGACCGCCTTGTTTAACAAATTCGGCTGCAGATTTGGGAGATTTCGTCAAAAAAGTGTCCATTTTACTTATTTTTGTTTATTTTTTGCGGCTAGTTATGTGATAATAAGGGCATCCCGCCTCCTACTAACTCCACAAAAGTTAGTTCCACTAAGGTAGTACGAACGTTTCTCCTCTGGATATCTCACCTGAGGATCATAATTCATCAACCACTCTATGGCGAAGGATACTTCTCCGTCAAAATCGAATAGTGTTCTTGTTATTGAAGACGACCGGGTAATTTCGCGTCTATTGACTCATTGGCTCAAAAAGCGTGGATTTAACGTCAAGGTTCTTAACAATGGCAGACAGGCGGTCGACAATCTCGCAACCGGCGAACCACCCCGTCTCGTTTTTCTCGACATCATCATGCCGTATGCAGACGGCTTTGAAGTTTTGTCGCAAATACGTGCCCATAAAAGTTGGAAGAAAGTTCCGGTGATTATGCTGACCTCGAAATCGAGTGAGGCGAATATCGTTCGGGCATTCGAGGCCGGGGCCGACGACTATGTGACAAAGCCGTTCAAGCCGGGCGAGTTGATGGTTAGGATGAATCGCCTGCTCAAAAAAAGGTTATGAAAAAAGAACTGATTTTCATAGTTTATACTTTGTTCGCGTTCGGCATAGGAGCGTCCGCTCAAACCGAACCTCAGACGCAAACGCCAACGGCGACCCAAAATTCAGACGCGCCAGACACGCCGAAGTACGAAGTTCAGCTTCAGTATTCGCAGGAGAGTTTGACGCGAAATTTTGGCACGTGGCGCACTGCGTCGCTGTATTTCGAACGTAAATTTTCAAAACGGAAGATCGTCTGGGGCACGTACAGGGTGAGCGACCGAAATTCGAATCGCGATCAAGAAGTCGTCGGCGGTTTTTACAAAGGATTCGGCCGCAAGTGGGCTGCGACCGGCGAAGCTATGTTTAGCCCGACCCACAAATATGTCGGCAAATTTTCTGTCATGCTCGAAGGCGAGCGCATTCTCGGTAGGGGTTTCGTTGGCCACGTCGGGGGCCGTTACACATCATACGATACTATAAAAGCAACGACTGTCTACGGCCTGACGGAAAAATATTGGGGCAACAATCGCGCAGCCTACACGCTGTACATAACAAATCTGACGAACGCCGGCACCGCTCCGACGCACCGCATTCAATACAATCGCTACTTTGGCGAAAACGTCAACAGCGTCGGGGCGGCGGTCGCATTCGGTCGTGAGCACGAAAATCTCGGCCCTAATATCGGCATTCTCCGCAGCAAAACCTGGAGCGTCTCGGGTTCGGCTCGCTACTGGCTCACAAAAAAAATCGGCGTTAATTTCGACGCGGTATTCCAACGTCAGGGAGATATTTATTACCGCAGAGGTGTGAATCTTGGAATTCGTTATCGCCTTTAACATTGTAGTCACAGCAGCGTGGTGGATTGGCGCGTCGTTCATCGCGTTGAGCTTGGTGTCCGTGGGCGTGATGCTCGCACTTCGCTCATGGTCGGCGTCATCGCACAAGCGGCGCCAGATCGTGAATCGCCGGTGGGAGACGACGCTCTTCAAGGCTGTGGATAACGAATTCAACATCAATAATCGCCGACAGCTAACAAAGAAACAATTGCCGCACTTTCTCCACGACTGGAATTATCTGCACGAGTCGATCTCAGGCGACTCAAAAAACGGCCTCAACGATCTCGGCGGGTCGCTCAGACTCCACACGATGACGCGTGAGCTGCTAACAAGTCCATTTGTGGACAAACGTCTCATGGCGGTCAACACGCTTGGCAATCTCGGCAATACGGCCTCGTATCCGAGCATCGAGAAGCTCATCGCCGACCGCGATCCGGTAATTTCATCATGGGCGTGGCGCGCCCTGTTTCGCATCGACGTCAACACGACGTTAGAAAAGCACCTCGACAAGATCGCAACTCGCCGCGACTGGTCGCCGATATTTGTCGCCAAAGTTCTGAAAGAGATCGATTGTGACACGCTTTCAACGCCGCTGTGCGAGCTTGTCGAGAAACTCTTCGCCGAAAATCTGGAGGAGCGCCAGATGTCACGGCTTATCTCGTACCTCGCATTCGCAAATTTTGAGCACCGTAACCCGCTCGTCAGCATGATTCTTCTTGATAGCAACGAAAAAGAAGTGCTTATCGCGTGTCTGCGGCTTGTAAATTCCGACGACGATTTGCCGCGCATTCGCGAACTCATCAACGACGAGCGTTGGGAAGTTAGGCTTCAAGTCGTGCTGACGCTCGGCCGTCTCGGCCACAAACGAGACATCGATCTCCTCATCGCCGCAACCGACGACCTCGATTGGTGGGTGCGTTATCGTGCGGCGAGCATGCTTATCTCGATGCCCGGCATGACGGAAGCAAAGGTCGAGAAACTCTCACGCACACTTCCGAGCCCGTTTTCACGCGATATTCTGCGGCAGGTGATGACAGAAATGCAGCTCTTATGTTTCAGGCAGACGACATTAACATTATCCAGGTAGCGCAGTGGTTTTTTCTGATATATTTTGTCGCCCTCAACGGAACCTACCTGGTTCTGACGGCGATCTCGATGGCCGTTTTACCTCGATTCATTCGTAAGCGCTCTATCCATCGTCTGCCCGACCCACAAAGCGGATTTGAACCGCCCATCACCCTCATCGTTACTGCCTACAACGAAGAAGCCGTAATTGTTCCGACCGTCCGAGCTCTGCTGCAACTCGATTATCCGGAGTTTGAAATCCTAGTCGTCAACGACGGTTCGAAAGACCGAACGCTCGCTGTTCTAACCGCGGAATTCGATCTTGTCGAGCTTCCCGTTGCGTTTCGAAAACGCATCGAGCACAAACCGGTGAGAGCAGTTTTCCAATCGAAAAAATATCCGAATCTGAGAGTGATTGATAAAGAGAATGGCGGCAGCAAGGCCGACGCAAGCAACGCAGGGATAAACGGTGCCCGTTATGGCCTGTTCATGCCGCTCGACGCGGACACGATCCTTAATCGTGATTGTGTGACGCTAATGGTACAGCCGTTTCTTCTCAACCCGGATACCGTTGGTGTCGGTGGAAACGTGAGGATCTTAAACGGATGCACTGTTGAGAGTGGTCATCTGACCAAAGTGAATCTGCCAAAAAACTGGCTCGCGCTCTTCCAAATGCTCGAATACACGCGTGCCTTCTTGACGAGTCGAGTTGGTTGGAACCGGCTCGACTCATTGCCGCTGATCTCGGGAGCGTTCGGTCTTTTTAACAAAGAGGCGGTGATCAAGGTCGGCGGCTACAGTCACAAATCACTCGGCGAAGACATGGATCTCGTCCTTCGCCTGCACCGGCATTTTCGCCTGAACAAAATTCCCTACCGTCTCGATTACGTCGCCGATCCTGTGTGTTGGACCGAGGCCCCGGAGACTCTTGCGGTTCTAAAAAAACAGCGCGTGCGTTGGCAACGCGGTCTTTTCGATTGCCTGTGGGAAAATCGGAAGCTTCTCTTTCACCCGCGCGCAGGCGGCGTCGGGTGGTTGTCGTTCCCCTTTCTTTTGTTTCTCGAAGGCATAAGTCCGCTGATCGAAGTCGCGGGACTTTGTTTCTTTGTCTTTTGCTATTTTATGAACTTGATCAACTACGAAGGAGCACTCGCATTTCTGCTGCTTTCGTTTGGGACAGGATTTTTCTTGTCGATTGCCGCGATTTTGCTGGAAGAAACTGCCTTCCGTACTTATCAGCGTAAAAAAGATTTATTTGTTATGATCGCCGGTGCATTTGTCGAAAATTTTGGTTACCGACAGATGGTCTCAATTTGGCGTCTCGAGGGAACAATAAAATGGCTGCTCCGCACAAAATCAAGTTGGGGAACGATGACGCGAAACGCATCGTGGTCTGACTCAGAGCCTGTAACCAAATCGGCATAAACAAAAAAGCTGCGCGTTTTGCGACGCACAACTTTTTCCCTTTTTCACTATTTCACCGTTTTCTACCCTTCGGCTTCGCGACTGACCGCCGCTTCGCCCCCGATCTTACCGGCCAGTTTGCCGAGCACCACCAGCACTATCACGGCGACTAGTGTCGCGAGAGCAGCGTAAATAAATAATGCCGTAAGATTGTCGGCTTCGCCAAGCAATTCTTTCATCGCGGCTTTGATAGCGTCGTTCCACGCGAGTGCGCACACGAGGCCGAG
>JANOGL010000236.1:0-20023 GCA_031405985.1 Acidobacteriota bacterium
GGGCGGCCCATACGACATGCTGAGAGCCCAGCCCGGCATCGGAAAAGTAATCTACGCCGCCCGCCCGCACGTCGTCCCCGTCTTCATCGCCGGCCTCGGGAACAACCTGCCAAAACAGATCCTCGGCAATTGGACCGGCGGCGAAAAGATACGCATCTGGTTCGGCGAGCCCGTCAATCTCGACAAATTTTACACACGCCCCGACCGCCTCCGCACACACAAAGAGATCTCAGATTTTTTGATGTTGAAGGTCAAGGAGCTGGGCGCAAAGGATAAAATGTCCAAGCCAGCGCGTTAGCAAGGGCGGAACATTCAACGTCTCACTTCCGCCCTTGCTTACGCGCGGGCTTGTGCATTTAAATGGCTTAGTAATTATAAAAATCGAACGTCGGCGTCTTGCCTTGTTTGATCTGCTGCTGCCAGAGTTTCAGAGCCTTTGATTGGTTCTCGAAAAGTTTTTTCTCCGTCGTCAGGTTCGACATACCTTCGCACAGCCGCAAATACTCGATCACGGTTTCTTTTTCGCCCGCAGAGAGCAGTTCTTTTGCAAGTTTCATGTCGATCTCGCCGAGCCAGCTATCTTTTTTTCTGAGCGGAGCACGTATCGCGATCAATAGATATTCTTTCGCCTTCGCGACATCCTTTTGACGAAGCGCGACGCGGCCGAGAACGATGTTGCCGATATGTGCCGCGTCGTCGTAACCGATGTCGTCGCTGTTCTGACCAAAATCGAGAATAAGCTCGGTCGCCAGCGATTTTGCTTCGTCGTCCGAGCCGATCTCGTAAGCCGCATCTGCAAGATTCTGGAGCAAATCTCGCCTCTCTCTGTCACGCTCGTCCGAGCGTTCCTTTTTTAGTGCGACAAGTGCGATGCGGCCGTTTTCAAGCAGCTTCTTAAACCGTTCGGAGCGTCGTGTGTCGGTTTCTTTTGTCACGCCCGGTGGTTCCGATTCGAACATTTGAGCGAGGAGCAAGGGCAGCTCGTAGTTGTCCGCGTCTAGCTTTTGTCCGATGCGTAAAATGTCTGCGGCGACATCGCGCTCGTAGTCCTTAATAAATGTGAAAGCGTTAATACGAATCTTCGAGTTCGCTTTATCCGCGTCGATCTGTTTGAGCCAAGCGTTTTTCAGAGTTGTGTAACCGGCCTCTTCGCGTTTTAAATTGGCGAATCTAAACATCAAAAGTTTATCGTCGCTGACATCGGGTCGATTTTCGATTAACCACAACCGATGCTTTATCCTCGCAGCTTTTCTCGCAGCCGTGTCTTTTACATTCATCATCGAGTAAAAGGCGACGAGCTTAATCCGCGCATCGGCGTCGGACGGATCGGTGAGCAACTTTGCTTCGAGTTGTTTGGCTTCGCGTGCAGAAATAACCTGAGAGCCAACAGAATCGCTTCGCAGCTTATTGTAAATAGCTTCTAGCGGATCGACAGGTTTTTTTGGAGCTTGCTTCGCAACTTGTTTGGCTTTTAGGCGGATGAGATCGGGCCTGGCAGTATATTTGATTTCGGTCTCAAATGCCTCGACAGCTTTTGTGATAATTTCGCGCGTCTTTGGATATTCGTCCGTCGAAATGGTGTCTTTATTGATGATAATCTCGCGTACAACTTCGATTTCGCCGTCGATCAACTTGAATTCGCTACGAAAACTGCCGATCGCATTCGACCAACTCGCATTTGCCGGTGCTTGCGGCGCTACTCCGTCGGGAAATTTTATGCGGTAGCTTTCTTTCGATCGCAATGCTCCGAGAACGAGGTCGGTTTTCCGCTTTTCTTCTTTTACAAGGTCGGCGAGCGAGGCGAGACTGTTCAAATTTAATCCGATAGGTATTCGAAAACTGCCGGTCGGCGTGAACGCCGTGTAATCATCCAGCTCGACCTCAATCTCCACCTCGAACGGTTCGCCAACCTGAAATGGATTGCTAATCTTCAATATCGTGCCCTTTCCGTTCATGCCGTAAAAGGCGAGTATCAGTGTGATAAAGTTTTTATCGCCAGCATTTGTATTGCTGAGCATCGGGCGAAAAACGAGTTCGGCGCGGCCGACGTAGGCGTTTGTGGATTTTGCTTTGACATTGCCGGTCGGCGAGAGATCGATGTGGATCGAACTTGTGATCTGGTTGTCTTCAGGACGATTTACGGGCGTTTCGACCACGCCGGTTTTGCTTCCGGCGAGAAACGCTTTTTTTCCGACGATCAGTTGAGTGATAAGACCGAGCCGCGAATTCGGCGCCGTCGCGTCGGCAAAAAGATTGAGGCTCGGTATGTAAAGAATAGCGTGATTGAAGAATGACGGAGCGGCGACTTTAGGAAACCAATCGCCAAAATCCGCGCGTATGATCACCGGATAACTTTCGATGCCCTTGGCTTTGAGCAGCGCAACAAGGATGGTCGTGTAGTCTTTGCAGTCTCCATATCGATTGGTGAGTATGTCGCCCGCGCTGTTCGGAATCCAACCGCTGCGGTCGGCGACAATCGACAGGTAACGGATATTTTTATTGACCCAAAGATAAATTGCATTGGCCTGCTTTTCCGGTGTCGTCAGATCTTTTGTTATCTCGTCGGCGAGAGCTTTGATCTCGGGCGTGACGGCGGATCTTTTCGCTGCCTCGCTCCAGTATGCCGCGCCCAAATCCTCAAAATTCTTAAAACTCGTCATCATGACCCGCGGACTCGAATCAATAAAGTCAAGCATCAGCGTCTCGATCTCAATCGCCTTATGGTCGGTTTTTTTCCACTGCCAACGAGCGCGGCCGTTGCTGTCAGGCAACCGACCGCCGTCAAGATCGACCGCCTCGGTGTAGATAGGATAATCAATCGGCGCGCTCAAATTTATTTCCGCGTACTTCCAGTCGTAGACCGACGCCAGATAGTCGACGCTGTCGAAATATTTCTCGAAATGTGTTCTCTTCGTGCGCAGTCTCATCGAATAATGAGCTGCATCGCCGACTTCGACGCCATCGAAATTGATCTCAACCATCATTAGCGACGAAAACGAAGGAGCGGCCTCAGTTTGCGGCGTTCGTTTTGTCTGTACGGCGCTCGCGGGAATCACGATCTTGCGACCGTCGGCTTTGAGAATATAAATGTCGAAAACTTCGATCTCTTCGAGGTCGCGATTGAAAACTTTCTCAACCTTACTGAAGCGTTCTATCGCTTGTTTTGAATGAAAACGCTGTAGCAGATCCCAAGTTTGAACCGAGGTTCCGTCCGCCGCGACTTCGATATTGTTGACGTATCGTTCAATCGTCAGGCCGACCGTTGTGACTGGTGCAACTGCCGGCGGCGGGCCTTGAAGTCTGATGACTTTAGCTGGTTTTTTTGTTTTACTCGACTTTTTCTTTTGCGAAAATGCGCTGTCTGCCCAGCAAAGGGTTATCGCAAGTGCAACGATAAGGATGCGAATAGAGATTGGGTGTAGCAACTTAATCATGTGCAAAAATTATTGCGTAGCAGTATTTGAGTTCGTATTATTCGTAGCGACTTGCTGCTCAGATTCTTTCTGCAAATCCTCAGGCGATTTCCAACCGGCCCGTTTTAGCAGGTCGATCGCGAAGCGCACGGGAACGGCCATGTTGGCGGCGGTGTTCTCGGTGAAGACCCCAAAGTTTACGCCGATGACTTTGCCGGCCTGACCGAACAGCGGCGCGCCCGAACCGCCTTCGGCAGTTTTGGCGTCGTGGACGATTCGCTTTGCATCGAGGTCGGTGATCGCACCTTGCGTAAGAAGCGGCACGATCTTTTGCGACTGCGCGAGAAAGTTTATGAGATTCTGACGCGAGTTGCCGAAGCGTTGATTGATCGACTTCGCTTCGTCGTCATCGACCATGGCGAGCAGGCGGTCGGGGCCGCTCGGATAACCCATCGTGACAACTGTTTTGCCGATAGTCGCGGCGTCCGAATCTGTGTCGAGCGGCAGCGTAGGCAGGTTGGGCGGCAGCAGAGCGGCGTCAACTGTACCGACCGCGACATCTTCGCGTCCGCCGAGTTGCCGTATCTTCATCGTCAATGGCTGCGGGTAATTTGGAAAGTAAATAGCGAGGCGTTTGACGCGAGGACGGCCGTTCGCGACACGCATCATCTGCTTGACCTGTTCGTCCTCTTCCCACGGCTGCACGACGTGGCGGTTTGTCACAATGTAGCCGCCGCCGACGTGAAACCCAGTGCCGATAAAATCGTATTCGACTGTCGAGCTGTTACCCTCGGTGGTGAGGCCGATCTGCGGCGGCTGTTGCTGCGAAGGGTCTTCAGACTCGGTCGGCTCGAACGGATTCGGCCGCATCGATTGCGGATCGGCGTATCGCAGGACCTTGCCGCTGCGTCTATCGACGAGATCGTAAACGCCGACGATCAGACAAACGCCGCTGCCGTATTCGACGCGCAGATTCGGCGCGAGCGAGACGGTTTTCATCAGATCTTTGTTCGTCTTATCAAGCTCGCCGATCTGATCGCTCGTCTGCCCGAGCTTTTCTTCGAGTTTTTTAATTACCTCATTTTGAACTTCGGCTTGCTGCCGGCTCTGGCGAAGCTCGCTGCTCACCGCCATACCGATATACAAAATGCCGGTAATAAAAGCTCCGACGAGCACAAATGCGATGAGCTTAGTCGTCCAACTGATCTCACGCGACAGCTCGCGGACAAATTCGCGTAAAAATACCTTTGCGTCTTCGCGCTTTACTGAGCCCGAAGCCTCGATCGCCGCGTCCTCGATAAATCGCGAAATGTGCGGCTGTTCGCGGTTTGTCGTGATCAGCGCCGAACGCGATTCGAGCGAGAAGAACGAGAACGAAATGCCGGTCTCGGGCAGCACGATCGTGTCGCCGTCGGCGATCGCGATAAAGCGCCGCATTGGAGCGTCGTTGATCTTCAGCCCCCACGGACTCGTCAAACTCGACGATGCGATAAATGCCGTCCGTGTTTTCTAAACTGAACCACACGCCATGACTATGCGCGCCATTCGTGCGAATTTGCAGATCGCAAAATTCGTCCGAGCCGACGCGAATGTGCTCGTCCGAAAAAAACTCGGTCCGTCTTTCGCTGCCCGCGTTGATGTGAATGATAATGCCTGCCGCCATCGTGTGAACCGTTTCGTCGCTGTGATTTTAGCACGAAGCCCGCCCGCTAAACACGCAAAAGTTCGCGAAAGAAAAAACTATTTTTGCGTCCTTTAGCGTATTTCGCGGGCAAATTTTTTGTTAGGCTAGAGGTGATGGCAAAGCCAAAATTCATCACCGACCGCGCTGAGCTAGAGAAACTCGCACCGATGCTCAAAGCGCCGATCAAGCGACAGGTATTTGTCTGCACCGGCAAATCGTGCTCCGCCGTCGGCGGCGAGCAAGTCATGGCCGAATTCGACCGGATATTGACCGAGAAAGGCCTTCGCCAAGGCAAAGAATCAAAAGGCCGCAATCCGCTCGGCGAGATCGTCCTGACCAAGTGTGGCTCGATCGGCTTCTGCTCGATCGGCGTTGCCGTCATGGTCTATCCCGACGGCACAATCTACGGTCAGGTCCAGCCGGAGGATGTGGCGGAGATAGTTGAGGAGCATTTGGAAGAAGGAAATGTAGTGACGAGATTGGCGTTGATCGAGCTCGATCGAAGTTAATGTCTCATCCGAAACTGACAATATTAGGCTTCGTCGCGATACTGGTTTTCCTATTGGCCGGCAAGCTCGGCTGGGACAGTTATCAACAGCGCCGTGCAGCTAACAAGCTCCCGGAGGTCGTTGCCATATTAAACGCGATTTCGTTGCCTTCGGGAACCACGCAGGTGAATGCGTCGAACGTCGAATCCATGCCTTCGTCCAATGAGTACGCCGCATCAGTTTGGCGATACTACAAGGTCGGTGTCCCTTTTTCCGATTTGAAGATGGGTGTCGAAAAGCAAATCCGGGAAATGGGCTTTACTTTTTCTGAAGAGGGTTTCTCGTACGGCGGTCCGCAATTCTACTATCGGAGTGGTGAGTTTGAAATTCGCCTATGCGAAATAACCAATCCGAATGGCCCGTACAACGTTGCTCTAAGCGCCAATTGGTATGGCTTGGAACGGTGACCTGTATTTATCCGTTCGGTCAAGCTCGCATAGCCGTCAATATCTCATCCACAACATTCTTCGCATCGCCGAAGAGCATCAGCGTGTTGATTTGTCAGAACCCGCTGCATGAGCGGCGGGCCAGTTTGTTTAAGGTCAGAAACCGCACCGAAACTGTCCGCCCACTGACGCAGGCGGTTCTGACTATCGCATTTCCGTCAAAATCTCATCCACAACCTTCTTTGCGTCGCCAAAATTATCTTAAAAAGCTCCCCTCCTTACGAAGGAGGGGAGCCTGCTTGTATCTATGCGCTCATCGCCGTCAGAATCTCATCCACGACCTTCTTCGCATCGCCGAAGATCATCAACCAAAAGCTCCCCTCCTTACCAAGGAGGGGAGCCTTCAGGTCGCTTTTACGTTACGAACGGACGCGTGCGGCGCATGTGCGGTCAATGCGGCTGGCGGGCCGAATCGGAAGTTTGTACGGATAACGTCGAGCATCCATTCTGTTTCTTCAAAGACTTCGCGGTTCTCAAACCTGAGCACTAGAATGCCTTTCGATTCGAGATACTTCGCGCGTTCACGATCTTCGTCGGCTCCGAGGCCGCTGAAATGACGCGCACCGTCAAGCTCGACTGCGAGCTTCTCGGACGGGCAGTAGAAATCGAGAATGTAGTTGTTGACAGAATGTTGGCGAGAGAATTTGCGGCCCTCGAACTTTGAGTTTTTGACTATCTTCCAGAATGTGGCTTCTGCTGGAGTCAGGTTTTGGCGAAGGTCTTTCCGGAATTCACCGAGATGCGGGAGCGATTGAATGTCGGTTTTTCTTCTTTTGTTTGCCATACGGCGTGCGACTGAAACTAAAAACCACCCCGTCCGCTCAAAGCGGCGGCCACCCCTCCTTCGTAAGGAGGGGAGCCGTTGAATCCTAACCCCGCATCACGCCCAAAATCTCATCAACCACCTTCTTAGCATCGCCGAAGAGCATCAGCGTGTTGTCTTTGTAGAACAGCGGGTTATCGACGCCGGCGTAGCCCGAGGCCATTGAGCGTTTCATGACGATGCAGTTCCGCGATTCCCAGACGTGGAGGACGGGCATTCCCGCGATCGGGGAGCCGGGGTCGTCCATCGCGGACGGGTTGACGATGTCGTTGGCGCCGATGACCCAGGCGACATCGGTCGCGGCGAAGTCGGCGTTGACCTCGTCCATCTCGAAGACGATGTCGTATGGAATGTTCGCCTCGGCTAAGAGGACGTTCATGTGGCCGGGCAGGCGGCCGGCGACCGGATGAATGGCGAACTTGACCTCGATGTTGTTTTCTTTTAATAATTTACAGACTTCCGCAAGGGAGTGCTGTGCCTGCGCGACCGCGAGTCCATAGCCGGGGACGATAATGATCTTTTTGGCATTGAGAAGCAGATCACTCGCACCAGACGCGTCGATTGAGTGGACTTCGCCCTGCGGTTCGCCGCTCGCCGACGACGCAACGGTTCCGCTTTCGGTGCCAAAACCGCCGAGCATCACGCTGACAAACGAGCGGTTCATGCCGCGACACATTATGTAACTCAGAATTGCGCCGCTCGAACCGACGAGCGCTCCGGTGATGATGAGCAGGTCGTTCGAGAGCATAAAGCCCGCCGCCGCCGCCGCCCAGCCCGAATAGCTGTTGAGCATCGACACGACGACCGGCATATCCGCTCCGCCGATCGCCATGATGAAATGCACGCCCAAAATTCCGGTCACGATCGTCGCGATCAGCAGCGGCATTTGTCCGGTTGCGGCGTTCGGCGACATAAAGAACGCGACTCCCAAACCAATAGTCACGAGCAGCATGATGATGTTGAGCAGATGTCGGCCCGGCAGCATAAACGGTTTCCCGCCGATCGAGCCGCGAAGTTTTAAAAACGCGATCACCGAACCCGTAAACGTGATCGAACCAATACAAACGCCGACAAAAATTTCGCCAAGATGCAGATTGTGCTCAGCGGGCGACATTTCTTTGTGCGGTCCCAAATACGTCGCAAAACCAACCAGCACCGCCGCAAGGCCGACAAAGCTGTGCAAAATCGCAACAAGCTCCGGCATCGAAGTCATCTGCACTCGGCTCGCCAATATCGCACCGATCACAAGCCCCGGCACGAGCGCGGCCGCCAACACCGGCAACCCGCCGACGTTCATCGCCGCCGCCGTTGCAATCAGCGCGATCAGCATCCCTAAAATGCCGTAAAGATTCCCGCGACGAGCAGTCTCTTGTTGAGACAACCCGCCGAGGCTCAGAATAAACAACGCACTCGCGGCGATGTATGCGATTGTGATTAGGCTCTGTTGCATTAAATCGATTCTTCCGGTGTCCCGCAGGGACAAATGTTAATAGCCCACCGATTCATCGGTGGGAACGATGTTGAAACACGCATAAAGTCCCGTAGGGACGAATGACCATTAATCAAAAACATATCGCAGATCGTATTCCAGCTCATGCGCATTTAGGAACGCGATAAACTCCGTTTTAAAATCCACCTTCTTGTGGTGCTCGGCTTGATTGTTGATGTAATTGATCGTTCGCGTCTTCTCGCTGATCGATATCGAAAACGCACCATACCCTTCTTGCCACTCAAAGAGCCGATGCTCCGGGAACGTTTCGTGTATCCATTTCGACGAGCCGCCTTTAATTAACTGCATCGCTTTAGAAATCGACATTGTCTTCGCGAGCGAAAGCAACAGATGGACATGGTCATCGACGCCGCCGCCGTGAATCAGCTTAAACTTGTTCTCCCGTGCGATGCCGCCAATGTAAGGAACCAATCGCAGGAGCAATTCAGGCGTTATCATCGGACGGCGTTCCTTGGTGCTGAACACGCAATGCATCAATTGACTGACTAGTGAATGTGACATCGATGTTTCAGCCGTCCCTGCGGGACTCTCGAAATTTTTATCAACCTATCCCACCGATAAATCGGTGGGCTATTGTCAATCGTCCCTTCGGGACACAGGGCAGACTCTTAGACCGCTTCGCAAGCCATTTTGTCGGCCTTCGTGAGGCACTTTTACGCCTTCGTGAGCGACTTTTACTCCTTCGTGTAAACCTCTTTGGACTTCGCCTGCATTTTTCGCCGAACCCAGGCCACAAATCCAAGGATCGGCAGACTTGCACCAATAACGATCGCAACATAGCTCTGCACGACATAAGAATAGCCAGCTTCACGAATAATATTCGGGCCCACGTACGGATCATTCAACTCTGAGATATGCAGAACACTCTCCAAAAGCCATAGCGGTACGAGCAAAAGTAGAAATGCCGGATGCTTCCGAACAAGAAAAAAGCCTGCAATGCCAATCACGCCGAAGTAACCCCAAATGAAGGGCAGTGACGGCTCTTTATCCATTACTTCGAATAGCAAAAACATACTCGTGGTAGAAATCACGCCTCACTCAACATCGAACCGAGCTCCAGTTCCATTACTTCCTAAACATCCCCAACATTCGATTTGTTACCAAAAACCCGCCGGCGATGTTGATCGCGGCGATCAGGGTGGCGATGGCGCCGAGGATGACCGTTAAATTTAGCGACGTGTCGAGGAGCTGCAGCATTCCGCCGACGAGAATGATGCCGCTGATGGCGTTGGTGACGCTCATTAGCGGCGTGTGGAGCGCCGGTTTGACGTTCCAGACGATCTGAAACCCGACAAAGCAGGCGAGCATAAACACCGTGAAATGCGACAACACGGACGACGGTGCGACGTAGCCGAGACCGAGCATGACGAGACCGACTACGGCGAGCAGCCACGGACTGACGCCAGTGCCGCCGCCGTGACCGTGACCGGCGGAAGCGGCTTTTGCGACTGCGACACTCGCGGTGCTCGTTGTCGGAACGCCGGGCTCGGGCGGAGCCGCTGGAACAGCCGGAGCGGGCGGTGGCCACATCATTTTGCCTTCGTGAAGGACGATCGCGCCGCGGACTACTTCGTCGTCGAGGTTGATTGCGATCTCGCCGTCAGTAGAAAGATCGTCGAGCAATGCGACGATGCACGCACCGTAAAGTTGGCTCGACATCGATGCCATTCGCGATGGCAGATCGGTGAAGCCGACAATCGCAACTCCTTTGTGATGAACAACTTTGCCCGGCTCGGTCAACGCACAGTTGCCGCCCTGTTCGGCGGCGAGATCGACGATCACGCTGCCGGGTTTCATCGATTCGACCATGCCTTGCGTGATAAGTTTCGGCGCGGGCTTGCCGGGAATGAGCGCGGTCGTGACGATGATATCGACTTGCATCGCCTGCTGCGCGAACAGCGCCATCTCGGCTTTTAGAAAGTCGTCGGACATCTGCTTTGCATAACCGCCTTTGCCCTCGCCTTCTTCTTTGACGTCGAGTTCGAGAAACTCGGCGCCCATCGACGCGACTTGATCTTTCGTCGCGCTGCGTGGGTCAAACGCACGTACGATCGCGCCTAAACCTTTGGCCGCGCCAATTGCGGATAGACCTGCGACGCCAGCGCCGATAATTAAAACCTTTGCCGGATCGATCTTGCCCGCGGCCGTGATCTGCCCGGTGAAGAAACGCGGAAAGTTATTTGCCGCCTCGATGATCGCGCGATAACCGGCAATGTTTGCCATCGCCGAGAGCGTGTCCATCTTTTGGGCGCGCGTAATGCGGGGCACGCAGTCCATGCCAAAAACCGTTGCCTTACGTTTTGAGAGACGTTCGAGAATCTCCTTATTTTGCGCCGGCCAGACGAAACCGATGAGCGTCGCGCCCGTCTTTAAAAGGTCCGCTTCGTTAACGCCAAGCTCGGTGTTCTCCTCCGGCGGACGGACCTTTAATACAACGTCAGCCGTTGCCCAAAGCTCTTTTGTATCTTTAATTACGACTCCACCGGCTTCGCGGTATTCGCTGTTAGCGGCGTTAATGCCGTGACCAGCACCGCTCTCGACCGTGACATCGAAGCCGAGTTTCTTGAGCTTCAGAATCGTATCGGGCGTAGCAGCAACGCGCTTTTCGCCCGGGTGAATTTCTTTCGGAATTCCGATGGTTGTCATAAAACGTTCTGTGCGGACTTAACTTAGGAAATTCTAGTAAATTAGCGGTTTTGAGACAAACCTCGACCTTACTTAACCTGAGGAGCAATCGTTTACACCACCTCGCGGTTCTTGTCAGATCTTCTGAAATGCGAGGCTAATGACCTGATCGGTGCCACCCGAACGGTTGTACGAAATCCAGTAGCCCGCCTTCGGGTATCGGACCATTTTGAAAATGCTGCCGTCTTCCTTAACTTCGGCATCTGCGCCAAACACCTCAAGAGGCGTCGGTGCTGCTTTGAGGTCACCTGTGAAGGTGATCATCATAGCCTTTACCACCTGCGTTTCATAATAAAATTGGGCAGTCTCAGTTTCGCCAAAGCTGTACATATCCATCTCGACAGACTTGTCCTTTGGTTCACCGAGTTTCGCACGCACGTCGTCTGTTTTCATTCCTATCGAAATGCCGCGGTATTCGGCCATCGCCTTTTGGACCTTTGGTGTAGGCACAGCTTCTGCGACGATGACCCGCGCACTCGTTCGACCAGATTGTATAACTTTAAATTCGGGCAGGCCCACGAGCAGCGAAAAGACGAAAACCAGCAAAGCTAAACTCAGGATTGCCACTCGGTATACGTTCATATTTCCTCCGGATCAGATGCCGCATCATTAGAGGTTGTCGGTGGCGGACGCGTGTCCGATGCCGCAGCCGACAACCGCGTCATTTATGCTGCGATCAGTAATGATCTTCGTGTGAAACGCCATCCATTTGAGTGACCTATGTCACACGAGCCTGAAAAAGCCGATCAAACGGCCCCTTTCTTGGCCGCAGCGGAGGTCATACCATCAGTGTCCGCGAGGGCTCGGCAACGGCCAGATCTCAAACCGACGCACGCGAGTATCGAGCTCAGGCTTGCGCCCAGATCGGCTACGACCTTTCCCAGAGAGGCATCCATTCTTGCATGATTAACTTCAGACGAGCGTGGTTGCGACATATTAAACCTCCTTGAGATCTATGTCGTCGAATGAGAGGATTCGGCGGCGCTAAATTTCGAGCAAAATTATATAGCCAAAAAACGCATCGCGCAATTACGACCGCAGTTTCAGAGGCGAGCGATTGGGCCCTGTCACCGTGAGATTTGTTACGCTGCGGTCATTGACGAATCGGTGTCCTCTTTCCAGCGCAGCACAGGCTTGCGTGCCGCGGTTGCTTCGTCGAGGCGTCCGATTCGCGTTGTGTGCGGCGCGTCAATGACGAGCTGGGGGGTTTCGCTCGCCTCTCGGTCGATGTCGATCATCGCTTCGATAAAAGCGTCGAGATCGGCGCGACCGACGCTCTCTGTGGGCTCGATGAGCATCGCGCCTTCGACGACGAGCGGAAAGTAAACCGTCGGCGGATGAAAGCCGTAATCGATAAGGCGTTTTGCGATATCGAGCGTGACGACGCCCTTTTTCGCCTGGTTTTTGTGCGAGAAGATGGCTTCGTGCATGCAATCTGCTCCGTAGGGCTCATCGTAAACACCTGCAAGTTTATGTGAGACATATCGTGCGTTCAGGACGGCGGCCTCGGTTGCTTCTTTGAGGCCATCGTTGCCGTGCGTGTAAATGTATGACAACGCTCTCACCATCATTCCGAAGTTGCCGAAGAACGCTTTGACGCGGCCGATTGATTTGGGGGAGTCGTAGTCGAGTCGGTAACGTAACGGCCCGCCCGCTGACGTAGCCGAGTCCGACACGATTCGGGGCGTCGGCAAATACGGCGCGAGTTCCGCAGAACACAAACACGGTCCGCTGCCCGGGCCACCGCCTCCGTGTGGAGTCGAAAACGTCTTATGCAGATTCAGATGAATCACATCGACGCCCATGTCGCCGGGACGGGCGACGCCGACGAGCGCGTTCATATTTGCACCGTCCATGTAAACGAGGCCGCCGGCAGTGTGGATGGTGTCACAGATCTCGCGAATATTCTTCTCAAACAGGCCCACCGTATTCGGGTTTGTCAGCATCAGACCGGCGACGCCGCCTTGCGAGCACAGTTCGCGAAGGTGATCCATATCGGTCTGGCCGTCGGCGGTTGCTCGAATGGCTTTTACGGTAAAGCCCGCGAGAGCAGCCGACGCAGGATTGGTGCCATGAGCTGATTCGGGAATGAGCATCACACGGCGATCCTTTGACGTTTCGCCGTCGCGATCATCGAGAAACGCGCGAATGAGCATTACGCCGGTCATCTCGCCTTGTGCACCTGCGGCAGGCTGCAAACTCACCCCGGGAAGCCCTGTAATTTCTACCAAATCCCGCTGCAATTTGTAGATCAACTCGAGTGCGCCCTGCGATTCTTCTTCAGGTGCGAGCGGATGCAGGCCGGCAAATCCGTTGATTCGGGCTACCTTTTCGTTTAGCCGCGAGTTGTACTTCATCGTGCACGAGCCGAGCGGGTACATGCCGAGGTCGATCGAGTAATTCCAGGTTGAAATTCGCGTAAAATGCCGCACGACATCGACTTCGCTGACCTCGGGCACGCCGTCGAGATCGTCGTTGCGTCGTAAGCTCGCTGGCAGGATGTCGTCGATATTTGATTCATCGACGTCGAGCTTTGGCAGGCGATAGCCGACGCGACCCGTTTGCGAACGCTCAAATATTAATGCCTCATTCTGTGTGGGGTGTGAAGTTACTTTCTTTATACTCATAAACTAATCACGTCGCTTGCCGACGCTTGCAGGCGAGGGCGCCTGCGTTCCCGGCTAAATTTTCGGTAGTCCCTTTTTTGCGACTTCTTCGACGACGTTGCAAAATCTATCGAGTTCCCACAGCGTCGTGTAAACATTTGGTGTGATACGAATGCCTGTGAATTCTTCGTGCACGATCGGCGTCGTGAAGATCTTGTGTTTCGACATCAGATAACCGCCGAGCGCGACCGGATCGATGCCGTCGATCTTAAAATTGGCAATCGCGCACGATTGTTTCGGGTCGAAAGATGTGTTAAAGCCGACCTTCGGCACATCTTTCAATTTGTTCATCCAATAACGCGACAAGTAGCGAAGCCGTTCCTCTTTTCGTTTGCCGCCGATTGCGTTATGAAACAGAATTGCCTCGCCGATCGCGAGCCGCATCGCCGCCGAGTGTGTTCCGATCTCCTCGAACTTACGAATGTCGTTTTTTTGCTTGTCCTCAGAGGCCATGAGCGGCCATACCTTTGGAATCTTCTCCTTCTTTACATACAAAAGGCCGGTGCCCTTTGGTGCGAAAATCCACTTGTGAAGCGACGTTCCGAAATAGTCACACCCCAGATCGTCTCGTTTGAAATCGAACTGAGCGAAGGAATGAGCGCCGTCGACGATCGTTTCGATGCCGCGCGAGCGGGCCATTTCGCAAACCTTCCTGACTGGCAGTATCTGGCCAGTGAGATTGATTTGATGTGAGACGAGGATCAGCTTGGTTTTAGGTGTCACCGCACGCTCGAAAGCGGCAGCGATAGCGTCGATGTTGTCAGGGGCGATCGGGATCTTAATGAGCCTGAGCTTGAGCCCCTCGCGCAGCTCCCGCTGCCGCAACGTGGTGAGCATACGGCCGTAATCCTGTGTTGTCGTCAAAACTTCGTCGCCCGACTTGAGGTCTAAACCCATTAAAAGTGTCTCGAGCGATTCGCTGGCGCCTCGCGTGATCGCGATCTCCTCCCGGTCGCAGCCGAAGATCTCTGCGAGGCCCGTCCGCACTGTTTCGGACTGCGGTTCGAGAATCTGCCACATTGTATAGGCAGTGGCGTCTTCCTGTTGCCATGTGTAGCGAACGAACGCCTCGGTCACGATCCGCGGACTCGGGCTGACGCCGCCGTTATTCAAGTTTACAATTCCGCGCGTTACAGAGAACGCCTGCTGAATCGTCGCCCAATAGTCTTCGTCCGCGGCGGCTTCGAGCGGCGAAAGATGAGCGATGCTCTTACCGGCGGCATTAATATTCTCAAAGAGCGATCCCACCGTCGCGGACGACAAAGCCATCAGGCCGAGACCCTTGCCGGCTGTCGACAGGAAACTTCTACGGTCGATATCATTCGGAAAGCTATGCTTGTCCATCATTTTCGCTCCTCATTTATTTTTACCGCAGAGTCGCTGAGACGCGGAGATCAGAAATTTCTTGTCACTTTTTTCTCTGCGACTCTGCGGTTCAAACACTTCTCAATCCTTCAATCAATCCGTCGATCTGCTCTCGCGTATTTGTTTCAGTCACGCAGACGAGAAAGTCGTTGTTGTGACCGGTGTAATATTTTGATAATGCGAGGCCGCCGATGATGCCGCTCTCGGTGCGTGCCTTTTCCAACACCTCGGTCGCCGGACGCGGGCCACGGATCACGAATTCATTAAATATCGGTGACGAAAAGGGAATCGAGTAGCCGTCAACCGCAGCGATTTGTTTCTTAGCATATGCGGCTTTCTGTGCGTTTTGCATCGCGACCTCTTGCAAGCCTTTTTTGCCCATCGTCTCCATGTAGATCGTGGCGGCGAGTGCGATCAGCCCTTGGTTTGTGCAAATGTTAGAAGTCGCTTTTTCACGCCGAATGTGCTGTTCGCGAGTCGAAAGTGTAAGCACAAAACCGCGATTACCGTTTTTGTCGTAAGCCACGCCGCACAGGCGTCCGGGCATCTGGCGGACAAACTTTTCTTGCGTTGCAAACAGTCCCAAATGCGGCCCGCCAAACGACATCGGCACGCCGAAAGATTGTCCTTCGCCGACGACGATGTCGGCGCCGCACGAGCCGGGCGGTTTCAAAAGACCAAATGAAATCGCTTCTGTGACGACCACGATAAACAACGCGCCGACGGCATGTGCAGCGTCTGCCAACGATTGAAGATCTTCGATGCAGCCGAAAAAATTCGGAGATTGAACTACTAAGGCGGCCGTTTTGTCATCGAGCGCCGAGAGATCGCTGACGCGGCCTGTGACTCTGTCAAAGTCGATCGCGGCGATCTCGGCGTCGCCGTGCATTGTGTACGTGCGCGCGACCTCGCGATATTCCGGATGAACGGACTTCGCAACGACTATCTTGTCACGACGCGTTACACGCTGCGCCATCAGATACGCCTCGGCCATCGCGGTTGAGCCGTCGTACATCGAGGCGTTCGCGACTTCCATGCCGGTTAGTTGGCAGATCAAAGTTTGAAACTCGAAGATGTACTGCAGCGTGCCCTGAGAGATCTCGGGTTGGTACGGTGTGTAGCTTGTGAAAAATTCGCTTCGCTGAATAAGGTGATCGACGATCGTTGGGCTGTAGTGCGAGTAAACGCCGGCGCCTAAGAATGAAGGTTTTGTCGCGGCGGTATTCTTCGCGGCCATTGCTTCGAATGCAGCAATTACCTCACTCTCGGCGAGTGGATCGGTGACGTTGAGTTTGCGTCCGAGCTGAACTTCTTTTGGTATCGAGCGAAACAACTCGTCAGCCGACTTTAGGCCGACAACGGCGAGCATTTCGTCACGTTCTTCAGGTGAATTTGGTATGTATCTCATCAGTTGTCAGTTGTCAGTTATCAGTAGTCGGTGGTCAGTTGTTCGTCGTAAGCTAAAAAAACAACTGACTACTGACTAGAAAGGTATTCTTCGTATTCCACTGACGAGAGCATTTTGTCTGCTTCGAGCGGGTTGTCCATCTTGACTTTGACCATCCAGCCGTCGGTGTAAGGTTCGGCGTTGACGGCTTCAGGTGTGTCGTTAATTGAGTCGTTGACCTCGACGATCTCGCCAGCGACCGGCGTGAAGATCTCGGACACGGCCTTTACCGACTCGACTGAGCCAAATGCTTCGTGCGTGCTGAATTTATCGCCCGCTCGCGGCAGATCGATATAAACAACATCACCGAGCGAGTGCTGCGCGTAATCGGTGATCCCGATCGTCGCTGTGTCGCCATCGACGGCGATCCATTCGTGGTCTTTGCTGTAGCGTAAATTTTCTGGAATGTTCATAAAATTAGGTTTTGGGCTTTTGGTATTAGGTTTTTGAAGGAGGTTTTTCTAAAACCTAATACCAAAGACCTAAAACCATTCCGTTTTATTTTTGACGCTTGTAAAAAGGCGTCGGCACGATTTGAGCGTTCAGATGTTTCCCTCTGACATCAATTTTAATTTCTTGGCCCGTATTTGCAAAATCTGCAGGGACAAACGCGAGGCCGATGTTCTTTTTTAAGAATGGAGCGGGCGAGCCGCTTGTCACGCCGCCGCACTTTTCACCATCGATGTAAACGTCAAAACCGTCGCGTGCGATGCCCGGCTCGGTCATCTCAAAGCCGACGAGCTTGCGCGTCAAACCTGCCTCTTTTTGCTCCACAAGCTTGTCACGGCCCATAAAATCGGCGTCTTTACCGAGTTTTGTTATCCAGCCCAAGTTTGCTTCGAGCGGGGTAATGTCGTCGCCAAGCTCGTGTCCGTAGAGCGACATTGCGGATTCGAGACGGAGCGTGTTTCGCGCGGCAAGGCCGCAGGGAAGTATGCCGCCGGCCTCTCCGTAACTACCGGTTTCGAGCATCTTGTTCCAAAGCTGCTCGGCGTGTTCGGGCGCGGCGTAGACCTCGAAGCCGTCCTCACCCGTGTAACCGGTGCGCGAAATTATCGACTCGACGCCATCAACTTTGCCCGTGGTGAAATGATAATACTTGATCGGAGCAAGTTCGGTCTCTGTAAGCTTTTGCAAAATGCCGACAGCGTTCGGTCCCTGGATCGCGATCTGACAGAAGTCGGAACTAGCGTTCCTTAATTGCGGAATTCGGAATTCGGAATTCGGAATTTCCTCAGCTGTCGATTCCGCATTCTGCATTCCGCGTTCCGCATTTGTTGTGATCCAATCCCAATCTTTGTCCGTCGTTCCCGCGTTGACGACGAGCAGCAGCTTTTTCGCATTAAATCTGTAAACGAGCAGATCGTCAACGACGCCGCCGTTTTCATTCGTTAACGCCGAGTAATGAGCTTGCCCGTCGACGAGCTTGGTTACGTCGTTTGTCGTCAGACGATTTACAAAGTCGATTGCTCCCGCGCCCTCGACCCAAATCTCGCCCATGTGCGACACGTCAAAGAGGCCGCACGCGGTGCGGCAACGCATGTGTTCCTCGATCACGCCCGCCGTGTACTGCACCGGCATGTCCCAGCCGCCAAAATCGACCATTTTGCCGCCAAGCGCGCGATGCGCGGCATTGAGCGGCGTTTTCTTTAAGTTTTCGTCAGGCATATAAAGTTGAAGTGTAATTTAGAGGTTTTGGCCGCACAAGGCGCCGCGCAAGAAAAGGCCGGGCTTGCGGCAACGGAAGTATTGACTTGAGCACAAATTCAGGCGTATATTTACAAAAATTAATTAACCATCAGCAGACCAACTACAGAGGGAGTAACCATGAAAATAACCAAATTGTTTACCACGTCAGTATTACTGACTTTTGTTTTGTTCGCTCACGCGGCGTTCGGACAATCGAACGAGTTTACATTTCAGGGGCGGGTGCTCGACAACAGTCTGCCGCCGACGGCGAATTACGATTTTGAGTTTAGTCTCTGGGATTCGCTTGTCGCGGGCACGCAAGCCGGAACGACGCAGACTGTGACGGGCGTCGCGGTGGCGAACGGCATATTCACCGTGCGATTGAATTTCGGCGCGCAGTTTACCGGCGCCGCGAGATTCATCGAGATACACGTCCGGCCCGCGGGCGGCGGCGCATACACGACGCTGGCTCCGCGACAGCCAATTAGTTCCAGTCCATACGCTATACGCAGCGTCAACGCGACAACCGCCGATACGGCGATAACGGCTACTACCACCACTAAATTATCTTTGCTCGGCTCCCTCCGTTGGGACTTGCTCCAGACTCAATTTTTCACGGTCGGCACTAATCCCCGAGGACTCGCTTTTGACGGTGCAAATATCTGGGTGGCGAATAACATCGTTAACAGTATGACAAAACTTCGAGCGAGCGACGGCGCGCTTCAGGGGACGTTTGCGGTCGGCACTAATCCCTTCGGAGTCGCTTTTGACGGGGTAAATATCTGGGTGGCGAACAACGGCAGCAACAACGTGACAAAGCTGCCGGTGTTCCCGTAAAGCGGCGTGCGGCAGGGTTTTTATCGCGTAGCGATATCGTGACTTTAGCCGTGGGTTTGAACCCACGGAATGTTCATAGAAATTGATCTTGCCGCGTCAGCGGCAATTGAATGGATTAGACAGTTATTCAGGCGACGCGACGCGACGCGGGCGTATCGGACGCTAACTAACCGTGGGTTAAAACCCACGGCTAAATTCAAGATGTCGCTATGCGACACAAAAAGCGGCGGAGCCGCAAGAGGAAATATGAGAACGAAAACATTTATCATTCAACATTTACCATTCTTTGCTCTGTGTCTCTGCGTCTCTGCGGTGAATATTCCTGCTCAGACCGGCGGGACGTTTGACCTTTCGCATTCGGTCATTGCTGGCGGCGGTGAGTCGAATTCGACGGGCGGGACGTTTAATGTGAGCGGCACGGTTGGGCAGCATGTGGCCGGAACGGCGTCTAACGGCGCGACATTCGATCTGCACGGCGGGTTTTGGTTTCAGAATCTCGCACCGACCGCAGCGGCGGTCTCGATCACCGGCCGCGTGACAACATCGAACGGCCAGGGCATCCGCAACGCGCGGGTGACATTGACCGCGCCCAACGGGGCACGGCGAACGGCTATCACATCGACCTTCGGCTACTACGCGTTCGACGGCGTCGAGGTCGGCCACACATACGTCCTTGAAATCGCCTCAAAACGCTACACATTCACCAACCCAACCCGCGTCTTCAGTCTGCAAGATCACGTTACTGGCATGGACTTCACCGGAGAGGCGCAATAACTCAAAGCTCCCCTCCTTACGAAGGAGGGGTGCGGCGGTAGCCGTGGGGTGGTTTTTATGTAACCACTCACTCTAGATTGAACATCTGTCGGCCAAAAACCACCCCGTCATCCCGACAAAAAACGTCGGAATGCCA